>JACQAW010000445.1 GCA_016194725.1 Deltaproteobacteria bacterium | reverse complement strand
GGCGGGCTTTGGGGTCGGCGGTTTCGGCGGCCATTTTGATCAGGCCATCGTATTTCGCATTCGACCAGCCGGTTTCGTTATTGCCGCCGCCCGTGACGAACATGTCCAGAAAAGTATTGGCATCGAGGTAATCGCCAATCCAGGCCGCGCGCGCCATGGAGTAGCTGAGTGATTTTTGCGAATCCAGATAAACCTTCCAGTCCTGGTTTGCCAGCTGGATGTCGATGTTCAGGTTCTTCTTCCACATCTGCTGCACGGCCTCGGCGATAATCTTGTGCGACTCGCTGGTATTGAACAGGATCTCAGTCTTCGGAAAGCCCTGGCCGTTGGGATAACCCGCCTTGGCCAAAAGCTTGCGTGCCTCGTCGATATTGCTCGTCACCCTGGCCTTTGCGGTATAGCCGGCAAGTCCGGGCGGAGTGAAGGCTTCGGCCGCGAGCTGGCCGCCTTTGGTGACTTTCTCCACGATCGCCGTGCGGTCGATGCTCATGGCCAGGGCCTTGCGCACGAGAATATTGTCAAAAGGCGCCTTGGTCACGTTGAGCCGATAAAAATAAGTTCCAAGGTACGGCTCAATGCGCAGCACGCCGCGTGCGTCTTTTTTATAGGCATCGATCTTGGCCAGCGGCACCTCGTTGGTGGCGTGCAGGGCGCCGGAGCGAAAAAGTTTCTCTTCGGTCTGCTGGCTGTCGGTGGGGTAGAAGTCGATTGCGTTCAGGCGCACGTTGGCGGCGCCACTGTGTGCCGCGCGCATCCATTTTTCCGAATTTTTCAATCGTGGCCTGAGGCACGGGCAGGGTGCTGGTGTGGCTCAGCAGCGACAGAAAAAAAGGCGTGGCGTTCTTGAGCTGCACTTGCAACGTATAATCGTCGAGCGCCTTGACTCCCACCTTCGCAAAGTCCTTGAGCTTGCCCGTATTGAACTCCTCGGCCCCCGTGATGTAATAAAGCATGTAGGCGTATTCGCTGCCCAGCGCGGGTGAAAGAATGCGCTGCCACGAGTAGGTGAAGTCCCGGGCGGTGAGCTTGTCGCCATTGGACCAGCGCGCGCTTGCCCGAAGTTTGAACGTGTAGGTCTTGCCGTCTCTTGAAATCGCCCACGACTCGGCAACGCCGGGCCGGGGTTCGAGCGTCTTGGGATCAGGGGTGGTCAGGCCTTCGAACAGCGCGCTCTCGATATGGTCTTCGGGCACGCCCGTGGTAATTTGCGGGTCAAGATCGGCGGGTTCCGTGCCGTTGCCCAGATGCAGTACCTGATCGCGGGCGCCCAGCTCTACATTAGAGGCGCTCCGGGTGCAGGCAGTGGCTAAAGCCGCGCAGCTCAAAATCAGGACTGAAACTTTGGTGGTTGTTGCCCGTTTCATATTTCTCTCCCCGTGGGCATTGAGCAAGGACCGGGCCAAGGCCCACGAGGCGGAATTGAGCTTGAGACTGGGGCCAAACGTCACCGAAGGGGAACAGTCGGTGGCAAAGTGCTACTGTGCCAACCTCATTATTACCTGGTACGGCGGGGGTGGTGCTGGCGGCGTGATCAGTCGATCAGGTTCAGAGTCCACTCGGGCTGCCAAAGAGTCTGGGGCCGTGGACGCCTTTGCAGCCGGTCGAGTACCTCGGCCAGGCGTTCGGCGCGCGAGAACTTATAATAGGTGCAGAAACGATCTTGCACGCGTTTGCCCTTCAGGCGGGCTTCGACTTCGGCAATATGGATGGTGAGCGGGTCGCTCGAATTCCGGGTATCGCTATACAAGCTGCTCAGCGTTTGGCCGCTGCAGATTTCGCCCGTTTTCCTGTCGGGCCACTCGTAGCCCGTCGTAATCAGAAGCAGGCAAAGCTTGGCCAGCGTTTGACTGTGCGGGCGATTGACGCCCGAGTCGGGCTCGCCAGTCTGGCCTTTGGGGTGCGCCAGGGCATGGAGCTTGGCGATCACCTTGACGAAGGAGGGCGCGAAATAGTTTCGAAAGTTGGTGATGTTGTTTTCGGTCAGGTTGCGTGAGCCGTTGATGTCGGCAATGACGGGGCCCAGGTTATCGATGCCCGCCGACTGAAGGCGGGTGCGCACGTCGCCGCCCGACGCACGCAGGATGTCGCTGATTTCGCGAGGCAGCTCGCCCTGGTCGATGCGTTTTTGAATGTCGGTCGATACCACCTCGGTGACCAGCTGCAGAAAGGCGCGCGCGCTGTGCTTGAGATCGAGCGTATCGATCAACGCCCTCACGCGGCCAACGGCGCCGGTTTCCTTGGCGTACCGGTTTTCGATGATGGCCAGGGAGTCGTTGATGGCCACTCGATATCGGCAAGACTTTTGGCCGCGAGAAAAATCTGCTTCCAGTGGTCTTCGAAGGTCTTGATGTCGGCATGACCGGCCAGCACGCGTCGAACGTACTGTTCGAGCGTTTCGTCCTGCCCTTTGTAGACCGGGCATTTGGCATCGGTGCCGCGGCTGACGTCGCGGTAGCCATCGACCAGCCAGCATGCGAAATAGCTGCCCTGCTGCGACAGGCCTGAGAGCGGGCCTGTGCAGCTGTTGCACTGGGGGCTCATGGCGTAGCCGAAAGTGACAATCGCATTCACCGTCAAGTTCAGCCGATCGACGTCGTTGGTGGCGCCATTGTAAATCTGAAGCGCGCCATGAATGCCGCCCACGACGCTGATGTCGGTGTTTTCGATGCTCTGAATCTTCTGCCAGATCGCGATCTGCTTCTGAGCTTCGGTGGAGTCATTGGGGCTGACGCCGGTCTTGACTTGCAGCAGCCACTTCGTCAAAACCGGAAGCCTGCGGTTCAGGATATCCATGCCGGTCCAGGCTGGGCTTGGCAGCTGGCCGTTGCGGGGATAGTTGGTTTTTTGAAACTCAATCAGCTCGAGTGCATCGGAAGATTGGCAATACAAATTGGCCATGGCTTCCAGGCCGCAAGTCAATGCCAGCGGCATCTTGGACTGGTACAGCTCCCAAAGCGCCTTGTTCGTCGAATGAAAGCGCACGTAATCGATGGCGCCGTTCATGAGCGAGCCCAACGTCGCGACGCCCGCGCCCACGATGGGCGAGATGAAGCTTCCGCCAACGGCCAGCGCGTTCGTGGCAAGCTTCAAGCCGACAGCCGGGCTCTCATTGAAGCAGTAAGAAAGATCGCCAGCCTGCTGCACCAGCGACTGCATGGTCGTGCCCATCTGGGCCGTGGCGTTGCTGAAGCGATCGACAAAATAGCGCGAGCGCAGCGTGGTTTGCTGGGCCTGCGCCTGTGCCAGGGTGGACACCAGACTGGACTGCAGAGCCGGGTCAAGACCGGGCTGCTTCAAAGCCAGCAGCAGCTCCTGAATGTTCTCTTCATTATAACGGTAAGCAGCGTAGCTGTTGGGATTCGTGGGGTCAGTGGAGTTGCCCAGCAGCACGGAGAGCTGGGAGTTCATGGCTTGAATCTGGGTAAGATTTCCGTTGAGCGCTTCGCACGGACCGGTCGTCTTGATCTTGGTCAGCACATTGACCAGTGAGTTGGTGTGGCTAAGCGCGGAGTCCGTCCAAAATCCGTGACTGCTGCAGCCTCCTGAAAACGCGTCGACCAGGTCCTGCGCGATGTCGGGGCGATCGGGCTGACAGCTGCCAACCCCGGTAAGCAGGACTAGAATAAAGCCCAGACCCAGAACCGTACGCAAGGGCAGAGTTGAGTTTTGTTTCATTGTCCGAAGAGCTAAATGCAGGTCGAAGGCTTCGTCAAGCCGGCCAGATCAAGATTTATGCCGCCTGGGGGTGAGGCGGGCGTCGCTTCTTGCGCACCAGTTTCACTGTGCTGGCCTGTGGGCCCTTTTCGCCCTGTTCTTGGGCATATTGAACCTTGCTGCCCACCTCGAGACGATCAAAGTTGTGGTTCAAGACGCTGTTGCGGTGAAAATAAATCTCCTCGTGGTCCGAAGAGGAGGATTCCAGAAAACCGCAGTCCTCATTTGGAAAGAGACGAATGACGCGACCTATCGTCGGAATCTGACGCGATCGTTGCCTGCCACGAAAATTAAGGCGGACGTAATCTTCAAGCTCGCGTCTGGCCGCATCGAAGGCTTCGCCAATGGCAACGTAGATGTCTTCGTCGGCCTGGCGCTTGGGCGGTGAGCGTCGCACGATGAGTTCCGCGCCTGGAACGGTAATGCCAACACGAATATGCCAAAGGTTTCCCTGGCGTTGGCGGCGTGTGCTGGGCTCGATCATGACCCGGCACGCCGTAATTCTGCCGTAGAATTTGTCCAGCAGGGCTGCGCGCTTGCGCACCGCGCGAGCTATGGCCGAGGAGTAGTCCAGATGACGGAAGGTGACCTGAACGGGCAGTTCCATAGGGCTGGAAAGAGCAGATTTCATGCCAAAAAATGGGCTGGGAACACAGGCCACAAAGCCTGCGTCCCCCTATTTGCCCCAGCTTTCCCCCGAAAATTGAGACAACCCACTCAGGTGCAGCTGTCTACGTGTGGCCCGGTTTCTAGTCAACTTACTAGCCCGATTTTTCTTTAGCGCGGAATGTCTATTGGCTCACGCGTGAAGAGCCGCCGCGTCGCCGCAATGCCTGGCAGCTGATATCGTGATTGAAATAGCTTTGGCTGAGCTTCTGGTAGGTGCCGTCTTTCATCAGCGTGGCCAGGGCGGTGTTGATTTTGTCTTTGAGCTCAGTATCGCCCTTGGCCACGGCCAGGGCAACCATTTCAGAAAAGAGCACTTCGCCCAGCTCCAGATTCGAGGCGGGCTTTGCCTTCAGCATTGCGCTGGCCGCGAACCGGTCGGTAACCCAGGCGTCGATCTGGCCTGCGACCAGGGCCTGTTCGGCCTGAGCGTCGTCTTGAAAAATTTTTATCTCCTTGAACCGTGGCATGGCCTTGAGGCGATCGGAATAAGTGGTGCCCACCGAAACGCCAATGGCGTGTCCGCTCAAGGCTTTGAGCGTGCCTCGCGTGCCAGCCCGGGTCACGATTACCGCGCCCGTACAGTAATGCGGACTGATGAACTCGACGGCCTTGGCGCGTTCTGGAGTTACCGCGTGAGAGGCGGCAACCAGGTCGTAGCCATGTCGGCTCAGGCCGGCCAGCAGCGAGTCAAACGGATGCGCGGACCACTGGTTCCTCACGCCCAGTTTTTTTGCGATGGCATTGGCCAGTTCGACCTCGAAGCCGGTGAGCACCTTGTCTTCGACGTAGTTAAATGGGCGAAAGCTTCCCTCGGTCGCGACACGCAGGACTCCGGATTTCCGGATCGACGTCCAGTTGGCCGCGGCGTCGGCGCGCGTGATCGCAATGAAGATGAAGAACGCCAGTGACAGTATTTTCATGGGTGATGGCCTTTAGCCAGATTAGCACGTTATCGCCTGGTGCCGAAATACCTTTACGGCATCCACGCTGCAAAGGAGAAGGCCCAGCCAGATGCACGCGAAGCTGCGGGCATGCACGGCCGTGAAGGGCTCATGATAGGCGAAAACGGCCAGGGCCAGTTGAAGACTGGGAGTGATGTATTGAAAAAATCCCATCACCGACAGCGGCAGCCGTTCGGCCGCCTGGGCAAACCAGAGCAAGGGCAAACCGGTCAGGCAGCCGCCCAGCACCAAGAGCAGGGCCTGGGTGTCACTGACCGGAGCGGCCATCGCTACCAGCCCGGTGCCGGAACCCAACACAAAATAGGCCAGGGCCGGAACGCTGAGCATCAGGCTTTCCAGTGTCGAGGCTGCCAGGGGTTGCAGCGCCAGCTTTTTTCGTACCAAGCCATAGGAGCCAAAAGAGACCGCCAGGCTGATGGCGATAACCGGAAGCCGGTCGCCTTGAAAGCCCAGCGTCGCGACGCCCACTGTAGCTATAGTCAGGGCCGCCCATTGCAGCGGGCGCAGCCGTTCACGCAGGACGACCACGCCCAGCAGTACGTTGACCAGGGGAGTGATGAAATAGCCGAAGCTGGATTCCACGACGCAGCCGGAATTCACCGCGTAGATGTAGATGAACCAGTTCGCGCCCAGAAGCGCGGCGCTCAGGGCCAGGCCGCGCCAAGATCTCATAACCGCGGCTACCTGCAAGGTGGCCGCCGACCCGTGCCGCCAAAACAGCAGCAGCAGAAAAAACAAGGCCGACCAGACGATACGATGCGCCAGCACGCGCTCGTGCGGCACGCCCTGGAACAGCTTCCAGAAAAGCGGAAACAGGCCCCAGGTCGTGTACGCCGCCAGTGCAAAGAGGACTCCGGACTCCGTGTGCCTTGTGGATTCGTTTTTCATGTTCGCGCTCCTGGACCCAGTATGTGCCCCTGGACAAAACCAGAACAGATGCAGTAATACTGATTTGTGACCATAACAGTTTTAAAATACTAAAAACTGTACTGTAGGGAGTTTCATGGAACTGTACCGGCAAGTCGCGATTGAAGTGAAACGGCTCATCGAACAAGGCGCGCTGCGGGCCGGGGAGCGGGTGCCCTCGGTGCGAAAGCTCAGCCGCCAGCAAAAAGTGAGCGTCTCAACCGTGCTGCAGGCGTATCTGCTGCTCGAAAACGGCGGGCTCATCGAGGCCCGCCCGCAGTCGGGTTATTACGTGCGCACCCGGGCCCGCGCGCTGCCGCCCGAGCCAGTGATGTCGAGCCCCTCGGGAACCGCCACGAGCGTGGAAAAAGGTGAGCTGATCGTGGATCTATTCAAGGCCGAGACGACGCCCGGCACCGTGCGCCTGGGCTGCGCGTATACCGGCCCTTCGCTTTTTCCGGTGGCAGGGCTCAATCGCGCGATGGTGCGGGTGATGAAACAGCTGGGCGACGACGCCAACAGCTATGAGTTGCCGCCGGGCAACCTGAATCTTCGGCGGCAGATTGCCCGCCGTTCGCTTGAGCTGGGCAGGTCGCTGGACCCCAATGGCATCGTCATCACGGTGGGGGGAATGGAAGCGCTGAACCTTTGCCTGCGTGCCGTGGCGCGAGCCGGGGACACGGTGGCCATCGAGTCGCCGACCTATTTCGGCATCTTACAGGTATTGGAAAGCATGGGCATGAAGGCGCTCGAAATTCCCACCCATCCGCGCGAGGGGATTTCGCTCGACGCGCTGGCCGTGGCTGTTCGCAAAAACAAGATCCGCGCGGTGATTTCAATGACCAACGGGCACAATCCGTTGGGTTCATATATGCCCGACGAAAAAAAGAAGCAGCTCGTGGCGCTCCTGGCCCGCGTTGATGTGCCCCTGATCGAAGATGACGTTTATGGCGACCTTTATTTTGGCGAGCGCAGGCCGCGAACCGCCTGGTCTTATGACCGCAAGGGTCTGGTGCTGCTTTGCTCGTCGTTTTCGAAGAGTCTCTCGCCTGGCTATCGGGTGGGCTGGACGGTGCCGGGGCCACGCTTTCAGGCGCGGGTCGAGAATCTCAAATTCATGAGCACCATTGCCACGGCCACGCTCCCCCAGGCGGCGGTGGCGGAGTTTCTTTCCGACGGAGGGTATGAGCGGCACCTGCGCCGAATACGCCGCACGCTGGCCACGCAGGTCGAGCTCCTGACCGATGGCATTCAAAAACATTTTCCAGCTGGCACGCGGGTTACCCGTCCTCAGGGCGGGTTTGTCGTGTGGGTCGAGATGCCGCGCGCGCTTGATGCGTTTGAGCTGCGAAAGCGGGCGTTGAAGGAAAAAATCAGTATCGCGCCGGGACCGATTTTTTCAGCCAAGGAAAAATACCGGAACTTCATTCGCCTGAATTGCGGCTTGCCCTGGACGTCCGAGGTCGAGCGCGCGGTGATTACGATTGGGCAGCTGGCGCGCGATATGGCGAAAAAATAAGAGGGGGCAGCAGAGTCGTGCCCCCTCCGGTCCTGGTTACTTAAGATTTAACCTGGCCACCCTTGGCCTGGCCGCCTTTTTCCTGACCGCCCTTGGCTTGGCCGCCTTTTTCCTGACCACCCTTGGCTTGGCCACCTTTTTCCTGACCGCCCTTCATCTGGCCACCTTTTTCCTGACCACCCTTTTCCTGGCCACCCTTCATCTGGCCGCCCTTGATCTGGTCACCGTTCATGGTGTCTTGCAGAAAGAGTCCGCCATAGAGGCCGGCATAGAGCCCAGCGTAGCCGATAAAAGGAGTGTAGAGGCCGCCGTAGAGATAGTTGGGAACGTAGGTGTTGGCATAAACTGGGCTATACAAGCCGCCATAGTATCCGCCGTAACCCAAGCCACCGTAGCCCAGACCGCAGCCACAGCCACCGCAGCCCAGGCCGCCAAAACCCAGACCTAAACCCAATCCGCCGAAACCCAGGCCGCCCCAGAGTCCACCCAGACCCCAACCGCCACCCCAGTCGCCAAAGCCGCCGAAACCACCGAAGCGACCGAAGTGTGCCTGGGAATTAACACCCATCAGCATACCCACTGCCGCGATCATTGCGATAATAGACTTTTTCATTTTTCAGCCTCCGTGTGTAAATATGTTCGCTTTACAATTGCATGAAAGCTCACCATTTCGGGTCTGTCGAATGTTATTCAACGATGACCCGCGCCAGCCGATTGCTTACTCGATGTAAATAAGTTTACTTGTGCGAGGAAGCTGCGGTGCCCGGCAGCGGGAGCGGCGT
>JACQAW010000031.1 GCA_016194725.1 Deltaproteobacteria bacterium | reverse complement strand
ACCAGGCCCGGCAATGTGGACCTGGGCTTTAAAACCAAAATCGCCGGCGAGGTGGTCGAAAGCCACGCCACGGTAACCGTAAAGAGCGGCACCTATCCCAGCGAAAAGCTGCGCGTGGCGCCTCGCATGGTCGTGCCTTCGAAAAAAGACCAGAAGCTGATTGCCAAAGACCGCATTCTGCTGGGGCGCGCGTATGCCACCAAAACGCTCACCAGATTCTGGGATCCGCCCGTCGTTATGCCGATACAGAGCGTGATTACCAGTACTTTTGGCAGCGCCCGCGTTTACAACGGCAAAAAAGAGAGCGTGCATTTTGGAACCGATCTGCGCGCGCCCACTGGCACGCAAATCGTGGCGCCGATCGCCGGGCAGGTAGCGGTAGCGCGCCTGCTTTATTACACGGGCAATACGGTAATTCTTGATCACGGGTTTGGCATGTTCACCATTTACGGCCATATGTCGAAGCTGCTGGTGAAAGAAGGCGAAATCGTGAAAAAAGGGCAGGTCATGGGCTTGAGCGGCATGACCGGACGGGCCAATGGGCCGCATCTGCACTGGGGTGTGAACCTGCACGGGACGAAAATCGATCCGATGGTGCTGGTGTCAGCCTTGAAGAAACAGGGATAGTGAGCGCCGCCGCAGGCGCCGCACATGTATTAAGTCGGGAGACCCACAACTTGCTATACCGTCTCGCAGTGATTGTCATCGCTACCCTGATTATGCTGGTGCCGGGCAGCGCCCAGGCCGCGCAGGACTCGACCATCGTGGTCGACAACGCGCCCATTCGTCTTGAGCCGCGCTCGAACTCCAAAGTTCTGGAGTATCTCGCGGTGGGCACCGAGGTCCGGATTTCCAGCTATCCCATGCCGGGCGGCTGGTACAAGATCAGATCCAAGACCGGTGCGTATGGCTGGTTGAGCGAAACTTTTCTTTCGGTCTACAAACCAAAAGACGAAAGCCTGGTTTCCAAAGATGACGTGCCCCAGGGGCCCAAGCCCGAACGCGACCGAAAGTTTTTTATCCGGGGCCTGGGCGGATTCGATTTCTTTCGTCCTGACGAGCTGAATTTTCTTTTCGACTTCGCCGACCTGAACACCGGTTATTACATCGGGGGCGAGTTTGGCGTTTTCATAAGTGAACGCGTGGCCATGGAGTTTCGTTCCGAAGCTTTGGTCAAAGACATCGTGGCCAAGGAAAACCAGTCGGGTGTGAACTTCAACCTGTCGCTGCGTTCGTATCCCACCATGCTGGGCTTTGATTTTTACATCGCCAAAATGCCGGCCATGCGTTTGAGCTTTGGCATCTTCGGGGGCGTGGGCTTGTCGACGTCGTTTGCCGCCGAGGCCTCGGCGCTGCCCCAGCCCAATATCGTAGTGCTGCAGCGGCAGCCATTTACCACGCTGGCGCGCCTGAATTTGACCCGTCCTCTGGGCCGGATAATTTCGGTGTTCATGGAGCTGGGTTACCGGTACCTGCGCACCGAGGATATCGACACCTCGGTTGCAGCCCCCATTTCAGGCGGCAGCGAGATCTTCGCCAAAACGGGAGTGTTCCAGCCGCGGGCCATCGATCTGTCGGGCGTGGTACTGGGAGTGGGACTGGGCATCCACTTTTGATGTCGCTAATAAACGCCGGCAAGATGGAATAAGTTGAAGAGCCGAACCGCAAGCGTCTGCTGCCTGGCCTGAGCCCGTGGCGCTTCGTAGTCGTGGGCCGCCAGCTCGAAGATCATGACTGACGCCGCAATGGCCACGTTGTACTGGTAGCGCAGCTGGTTCCTCACTTCCCGATGCTTGAGCAGGCCGCTGCAATGGTCGGCCGTGAACTCCCGGCCATTGGGCAGCACGGTGCCCATGTCGTCGTCCGAATTGAAATCGCGCGGGTCGCCCCAGGCCCACCGTGAGCTGTGAAAGGCGATTTCGCGCAGGCGCTCGCCCATGGCTATGTTGGCCGCGGGATTCAGCGCGGGAATAGTGGCCATCGCGTGCGCGATGAGCTTGTCATCATATAAGGCATGGCACTGGCTGTACACACTGCCACCGAAGTTACCTTGGTTGTAGGGCGTGATGTCGATGTGTTTGGTCGTGTTGCAGTCCAGGCTGTCCGCGAGGTCTTCCAGCTCTTGGTGACACCAGTCGCTGGTTCCCAGCGCGTGCTGTGGAACGGTCACGTCCTGGGCCATGTGCAGGGTGACGCCGAGCAGGTCCAGGCCGTTGGGCAGCCCCGTCACCTCGCCGCGCCAGTAGTGGCGGCTCAGGTGACCGGTTGAAAAAATGCCGGTCACCAGCGGCAGGTTTTCGGTCCAGCTGTTGGTGATGTCGGCGGTGTTGCGTTGCGACCGCAGCATGGCATCGAACGCGGCCTGCGCGGGCACGTTGGCTGGCGGAAACACGGCGTCGTCGGCATCGTTGTTGCCGTAAAACATCTCATGCCAGTCTTTGGGACGGCCTTCGAACCCTTCGTTGAACGTGCCCAGGTCGATTCCATGCTGCGGAAACGCCGGATTGTTGCCGCCCAGCGCGTGCGACAGCTTGCCCACGACGGTGCAGCTGGGCGTGGACAGGTAAGCGTCATTGTTTTCGTGCGAGCCGTGCCGGTAAGCGTAGCCATCGCTTTGCCAGTAGTCGCCCCGCTGGTTCACGACAATGAAATGCATCAGGCGCGTGAACATTGCGAAGCTGGTGCTGGTCCGCGCCCCCGTGAACGGTTTGTGAAACCAGCCGCCCAGCCACACGTCCGACTTGAAATCGGTGTCGACCGCGGCACGCACCAGAGTCTCTTCCATCAAACCTGCGCGTTTTCCACCCAGGCTCATCCACTGGTCAGTTTCGGAAAAGGCGTGGGGATGACTTCGCAGATACTCGAAGGCGCTGCGGGTGATTTGCTCATGCGAAAACGCGTTGTACGCGTTGGCGTCACCTGCAAAGTAGATCAGTAACAGCGGAAACGTCGCGATCAGCGCAATTTCCAATACGAGCCGGGACCAAGAACGCGAGAATTCCATTTCTCACTCGGGGACAGTACTTCCTGTTTTGCCCCCGCTCCTTGCATTCGATTGTACTCATAAAAGTGTCGAATAGTTGGACGGACGGCAATTTAGGATATCCGAGCTGGCATTTTCTGCCTAACGCAGAGCCGCTGTGGTCGCCGCTTGGCCCGAACCACGGCCTGGCCCATTCTGGCACTGCCAACTCATCGGGGAGGTGGGAGTCCCGATGCCTGAGTTTTTCGTTGTTCACGACGTCTTCGTGAAACACGCCCATGTCGCGATACTTGTTGATGTACAGCTTCAGGCTCTTGAGCTCGACGCAGTACAGGTCGGGCACGTAGTTGATTTGAATCGTGGCGAAGTCGGGAAAGCCCGTTTTCGGGCACACGCACGTGAATTCGGGGCAGGTGAATTCCACCGTATAACGGCGATGCCGGGTGCGATTTTCGAACCGCTCCAGCTCGGCCTCGCGAATCATTCGGGCGCCATGCTTTTCTTCTGTATTTTTTTGGGTATTTTGGGGGCTTTGGGAATTGCTCATATGGCGCGACGTATAGCATTACGGCCCAGTATTGTCATTTCGAGATAGGTTGGCTAGCTTTTGCTCATGGCAAAAATCTATACGAAGGTGGGCGACAAGGGCCAAACCGGGCTGGTCGGCGGGCAGAAGATTTCAAAATCCGACGTGCGGCTTGACGCCTATGGCACGGTCGATGAGCTCAACAGCTTTCTGGGCCTGGCACGCACGGTAATTGGCCAGATAGCGCTATCCAAGGCGCCTACCGACAGCCGGGTGATTGACCGGGCATTCGATTCGCTTTTGAACCTGAATGGCGACCTTGAAACCATTCAGCATTGGCTTTTTGACCTGGGGGGGCTGCTGGCTTCGGTGCCCGAAGACCGCGAGAAGTTCAAGCTGGTCCCCATTTCCCAGCAACAGATTGCGTGGCTCGAGGCTCGAATTGACGGTGCCACCGGGCTGCTCAAACCGCTGCGCGAATTCATTCTGCCCGGCGGCAGCGAATGCGCCTCGCACCTGCACGTAGCCCGTACCGTGGCGCGGCGGGCGGAACGGCACATGGTGGCCATGAGCGGCGATTGCCCCGAGAACGCCATTCCGTTCATAAACCGGTTGTCGGACTATCTGTTCACGATGGCGCGGTTTTGCAATTATCTTTTGGCGGTTGAAGACGTCATCTGGAAGAAGACTGTAGTCACCGACTAGCCCGCGTTGATTATCGCCTGCAAGTCGTCTTCGGAGTAGCGAAACGAGGTTCCGCAAAAGTCGCAGTGTACGTGCGCGCCCTTGTCTTTGCTGATCATGTCTTCGATTTCGGTGCGGCCCAGCAGCCGCAGCGCGCGGCTGACGCGTTCTTTGGAACAGGAGCATTCAAATTGCAGCGGGCGTTCGTCAAGAATCGTGAACGTCATGTCGTTGAAAATGTGCGCCAGCAGCAGGGTGGGGTTGGAGTCGTGGGCAATCTTGGACGCCAGCCCGTCGAGGTGATTGATGTTGTCTTCAACCAGCGCGATTTCCTTTTTCGAGGCGCCCGGCATGACCTGTACCAGGAAGGCGCCTGCCGACGCCACGCTGCCGTCCTTTGCCAGGTTCACCGCCAGCCCCACGGCCGAGGGAATCTGTTCGGATTGCGTGAGGTAAAACGTGATGTCTTTAGCAAGGTAGCCCGTCACGATGGGAACGGTTCCCACGTAGGGATCCTTTTCATTGAGCTTCAGGCGC
>JACQAW010000429.1 GCA_016194725.1 Deltaproteobacteria bacterium | reverse complement strand
GTCGCCACCTCGGCACCCAGGGATTTTGCAAATTGAATGGCAAAGGTTCCAACTCCCCCGCTGCCGGCGGGAATGAAAACTTTCTGGCCGGCTTGAACCTTGGCCACGTCGACCAGCGCCTGATATACGGTAAGACCGACGAGCGGAAGGCTGGCGGCTTCTTCGAACGTCAGATTCGAAGGCTTCAAGGCAACCTCGTCTTGCGTCACCGCGATATATTCGGCAAACGTGCCGATGCGCAGCTTGCCCACGCGGGCGAATACCTCATCGCCAGGCTTGAATCTGATGACCCTGCCTCCTACGGCTACGACGATTCCAGCCAGGTCGCTGCCCATGATGAGCGGCATGCGATATTTCAGCAACACGCGCAGCTTACCGTCGCGAATCTTGAAATCGACGGGGTTCACGCTGGCAGCGCAAACCTCAATGAGAACGTCGTCCTCGCCGGCCACGGGCTTGGGTACCTCGCGCAGCTCGACCACGTCGTTACCGCCATATCCTGTCATGACCAATGCTTTCATTCGTGATTCTCTAATGCAGGATAACCGGTCTGGCAACCCACATGCGGGCGGCAAATTGTTCTGAGCTTGTGGTGGGGTCGAGCACCGTGCGAGAATTTAAGCATGCCGCCCGTTTTGTCGCGATTCAGGAGCCACAGAGTGTACGCCTGGTGTGCCGCCACCTTTGTGCTTGCCTGCGCGGCCATAGGTTTTGATAGCGGCGTATCGGACTCGGTGCACCAGGCGATGCTATCCACTGACCCGGCTTTGCAGGCGCTAACCTTCCTGGGCGATGGCCGAGTTCTTGTGCCCTCGTGCCTGCTGTTTGCCCTGGGGTGTTTTTTCGTCAGGCGCTCCAAGACGCGGCTGCCCTTGCTGGCCCTGGCGTCCATTGTGCTTTCGAGCGCCATCACGCAGCTTCTGAAAATGCTCATTGGCCGCCCACGGCCCTATGCTTTGGCCGACACCCGGTACACCAACATGACCTCCGATGCCTTGCAGTGGTTTTCGGTGAACAAGGATTTCGCGAGCTTTCCCTCGGGTCATACCACAGCGGTTTTCTCGTTGGCCTGGTTCGTAATTACGCAGCTGCCAGGCAGAAGAAGCCGCGTGGCGGTGTTCATCCTTGCCTGTGTCGTCGCCTTCACGCGCGTGGCGCTTGCCAAGCATTATGTAGCCGATACCCTCGCCGGCGCGGCAATTGGCATTCTGATTTCCCAGGCACTGGTTGACGCTTTAATATTCATTTGAACTTTGGCTCGAAAAAGCCGATCTTTGTAACAACCATGGATGCAGCAGAAGTTTTTCAGGCAGCCGATTTCAAGTCCGTCAGGTTCGTTGTTACGTTTCAGAACGTCACGACTCGCACGGAAATTCGGGAAAAAGAAAAAATCAGCCTCATTGAAATAGCCGAGCGGAGCATTCTGCTCGAGATTCCCGGCAAAAGTTGCTCACCCCGCCACAGCGTGCTCATTAGAATTGAACGCCCCACGAAACGAAAGCTCAAAGCTGCCGTGAACGCCGACACAAAACGCAAGGCGACTCCGGATTATGAGCTGCTCTTCGATGCAACTGGTAAAGTAGTCTCTGTCGAAGATACGGGCGATTCGGTGGACAAGGTTCTCATCGACCTGGTGCAGTTCGACATCGAAAACTGGCGCAGGTTCATGGAAGTGTTTTCATCCCGACAGGATGATATCGAAAAGTTCTTTTCAGCGGCAAAGGGGTAAGGCTCGTGACAGAGGCAAAAGCATTCCCGGGCGGTGACGCCTTTGCGGAATTCATTCAGGGGCGCAAGATTTTGATTGCCGACCCCAGCGCGGTGACGCGCTCAAGCCTTTGTAAAATACTTCAAGACCTGGGAACCAAGGATGCGCAGATCAGCCTGGTCACCACCTATGAGCAGGCTTTGGAGGAAATTCCGCGATTCAAGCCACACGTGCTCATTACCGAGTTTGACCTGGGTAAGCGCTGTGGGCTGGATCTTCTGCAAACCCAGCGGGAAACCAACTCTGAAGAAAGCCGCAACTGCATCTTCATCGTGGTGGCCGCCAACACGTCTCAGTCGGCCGTGGCGCGCGCGGCTGAAGAAGACGTGGATGCTTACATCGTCAAGCCTTATACCCAGGATACCGTGCGCAAGACTCTGGTGCGTGCGGCGATGGCCAAGGCGAAGCCCTCGGAATACGTGCTGACCATCGAAAAGGGCAAAACCAAGGTTGCCCAGAAAAACATGGATGACGCCGAAGGCCTGTTCAATCATGCCATGAAGCTTGATCCGGCGCCCACGCTGGCCTGCTACTATCTGGGCCAGGTAAAAGAGATTCGCAAGCTGCCCGATCAAGCCAAGGGAGTCTATTTTCAGGGTTTAAAATTCAACAAGATTCATTACAAATGCAACCTGGGGCTCTACGACCTGTATCTGAAGGAAAAGAATTACGAAGAGGCCTACGATATCATCAAACGAGTCTCGCATTACTTTCCCTCGAACCCCAAGCGGTTGAGCGAGGTTTTGCGGCTTGC
>JACQAW010000428.1 GCA_016194725.1 Deltaproteobacteria bacterium | reverse complement strand
CGAAAACCCGCCTCGAGCGCAAGGCCCGCAAGCAGAGCTCCGGCGGCGTCGGCCCCGAGCAGCATCGAGTAAGCGACGCCAGGCTTAACGCCCCCGAGATCGGTGGCGAACCCCGGCATCTGCGCTTGATAGCTGTTACCGACAAAAAAGGAAGCCGCGCCCGAGAGCAGGATCATGATTCCGAGCTGAGGGATGAGCCTCACCGCCTTGATCGTGCCGACGATATCGGCCAGCCCGCGCACGCGCCGCTTGGTCGAATGCGCGAGCCTCGCCGTCCGATGCCCGCCGCGTGCGCCGATGAGCCAGAGAATCAGGGGCAGGTAGAGCGCGGCATTCAGAAAAATGCCTCGCGTGGGACCGAGGGTCGAGATGACAAGGCTGCCCACGCCGGGCCCGACAAGCACACCGAGGTACCGGGCCGTCGCGTTGAGGCGGACGGCGCTGGCAAGCCGATCAGCGCCCACGATGTCGTAGAGCAGGACTTGGCTTGACGTCATCCAGAAGACTCCGGCCAGGCCGTGCAGAATCAGAATCGCCATCACGGCTGGGACCGAGAGCGAGTCGGTGACAAAGAAATAACCCCAGAGCAGCGACGCCGCCATGAAGAACGATGCGCCGAGCTGGATCAGCCGCCGTGAGTCGAAACGGTCGTTCAATGCGCCGACGCTGACCGAGAGCAGAAGAAAGGGCAGCCAATGCGAAATAACGGCGAAACCGCCGAGCGCGGGTGACTTGAACTTCTGAAACACGACCCAGTAGCTGATGACGTGCTCGACGTTGTCGGCCATCATCGTCAACATGAACGTGCCGACGAAGACCGGAAAGCCCGGTATCGTGAGCGCTTCGAACGCCTTATGCCTCGGTGCTCTTGTCATCGGATCGTCCCGGGACATTTCGAATCTTCTTTCATCCCGCCTCCTTCGCATGCAGGCATCGGGAGTCAAAGCCCTCGATCTCTGCTTTCAAAGGATACCTCCTTATGAATGGTACGACCAGCCTCGCGGGCAAAAGCAATCCGTTCGCCCTGCCGGAGACCCGGCAGCTGCCGAAACACCGGCGCTGCTCATGCCGGAATCTCGACAAAACCCCATTTTTTCTGCCGGAATACACGGAAAAACAGTTGGCACGTCGGCTGCAATAGCATTGGTCAACGAGGCGCGAGAGCTACTCGGTAACGAAAACCAAAACTTAAAAAAGGAGAATTAAAATGAAGAATCAAAATAAAAAGGTAGTGAGCGCAGCGATCATCGGGCTCATGGTTTTTATCCTGAACGCAGGAATGACGTCGAAAGCGCGAGCCGCTGAAACCGAAACAACGATCCCGGCTCAGACAGAAACCGCTTTTGAGAATCCAACCCCCAATGGCGGCACCTTCACTTTGAGAGTCGTCAACAAAACAAGCCAGCCGCTTGTTCTGCTGGTCGACACCAACTGCGCTCGAGGTCCCGACTATCGCCAAGGCGTGGACCGGGGTCAGACTCGCGACCTCAGCTACGACACTTACAGCGGCGGCAGCTGCTTTTTCGAGCGCAGCGAGGTAAGAATCGGAATCAAGGATCTGACTCCGGCGCGCATGCACTGGCAATCAGGGATGGTTCCCGCAGGATGGAACCGTGGCGAGCTTGACGGCAAATTTCCTGACAACATGGATTTTCGTTCAAGCGCCAACGGCGATGCCACTCTGACCGTGAATCCCTGAAATGGTTTCACGAATGCGAACAACGACAGCGGCACTGGCAGCCCCGCCAGTGCCGCTGTCGTTTATGCTCTCCTTCGTCACCAGTGCCACATACCCATGCCGCTGACCTGAATGAATAGCTTTCCCGACCACGGGTTTCCCCCGTATGAACTCTCGTAGACAGCAGGCAGTATGTCTTTTGTGGCTGATCCGCCAATCCCGATCTGAATTCCATCGGTAGTATAGACATTGTGAGTGTATCCAAGAGTGCATGCAGTGACCCATCTGCCAGTATTTTGATCCGCCACCGAATCCACTTGCAGCTCGCCGGGAGTTCTCTGAAGAACCTCAATTCTTCCCCAAAAGTTCGGAGCACCACCTGAAAACCAGAACTCCTCGCCAACTGAACTGAGAAGCGAAGCATGGTCATAGCGGGTGATTCCGCCATAAATGAGTGAATTGTAGAATTTCCAACGATCCGAGAGCTTCACTCTGTTGTAGATCGATCCAGAGAATCTGAGCAGGAAGGAAACGTCTGGATCACTAGGCTCGGGGCTTTTGACGTAAGCGAAGGATTCCATCGTCATCAGATCGGGGGAGAGTTCTTGAATAAAGCGAACTGCTCCAGAGTCTGGAGTACCTACGGGTAAGTCGACTTTAGTGGGTTGAGGTTCACCACCATGGAAAGTCGAGGCCTCGATTCTTAAGTTGCCCAACTTCAGAGAGGCGCCGATCACGGTACTCGTGATGTGGCCAACGTCCTGGCCAATATGATGTCCAAGAGGAGCATCTGGATTCATCATGCCGGTTGGTCTGTGCATGAAAGCGATCGGCCCATCTGTTGCTTCGCCACGCGGGGCGAAGAAAACTTTTAGATGATCCTTTTCGCCCAATCCAATTTTGATGGTGTCGCTTAGAGTAAGTCCCATAACGGGTGAGTTATGCGGATGCTGGGCATCGAGAAAGGGCTTTCCGTTTGATTGGTCCTCTCCTATTTGCAGGAGTTCGGGATAGCCCGCCGAAGGAAGAGTCCATTTTTCCACCGTGCCCATGAAATCGAGGTTCAGATAATGCTTTTCGCCCAAGCTGGTGCCGGCGTCGATCATGAACATACTGGTCGATACCGCCGAATCGCGGCCGCGCGGACCTTGTTCACTTACAAATCCGCCGAAGGCATTACCGTGCACCATGACCATGGTCAT
>JACQAW010000427.1 GCA_016194725.1 Deltaproteobacteria bacterium | reverse complement strand
GTCGCGGCAGCGGCGCGACGCCTTCGCGGGCGGCCCGAAACGCGATAACGGCACCTCTGATACGCGCAAGCGCAGCCTGGTCGACGTTCCAAAAAGAAAACTTGGCCCCAAGCTGCTGCTTGACTCGCGTTAAGCTGGCTGCTTCAGCTTACAGCTCTTCAAGAATGGCTTGAAGAACTTCAAACGTATTACTCAGGTCTCTGAAATAAAAATCAGGATTCTGTTTCAGGAGCTCTTCAGTGGGTACGTTGCGGCCTGTGCCCACGGCGATCGAGCGCACGCCGATGGCTTTGCCGCAGTTCACGTCGTGAATCGTGTCGCCGATAATCACCACCTGTTTGCCGGTAAAGCGCAGGCCCAGTTCGGACTGCACCAGATCGACGGCCAGCTGGGGCAGGCGGTAGCGATCCCAGTGGTCGTCGCCGTAAACTCCCAGTTTAAAGTGATGCGCAAGCTTGGCGCACGAAAGTTTGGCGTGGGCGCCTTTTCTGACGTTTCCCGTGAGCAGGCCCAGCACCACGTCAGGATGCACTGCCAGCTGTTCAATGATTTCTTTGGCGCCCGGCAAAACTGAAACTTCGTGGCTGCGCGTGCTTGCCGCAACGCAGGCGCGCTCGACATACAGGTCGACGACCCGATGCATGTGGTCTTCCACCTGGGCTTCGTTAAAACCCATGGCGGCCATCATTTCGCGGGCAATCTGAATATCGGTCTTGCCCCCGAAAGAAACCTTGGGAAACTCCAAATCGGGAAAGAAATGCGCCATGGCACCGAGAAAGCATTCCTTCCAGAGCGGGCCGCCCCAGAGGATGGTTCCGTCGATGTCAAAGAGCACTAAACGTTTAGGTGACATCGGGGGTAATTTACGGCAAACTTTGTAGCCATGCAAACAACATCCGCGCCCACGCCAGCTGGTAGCGTGAAAGTGATGGTTTTTGGATTAGGTTACATCGGCCGCATGGTCGTTGAGGCAATTCAGAACGAAAACCCTTTTTGGAACAAGAAGCTGCAGCTCGTCGGCGCCGTCGATATCGTGCCCGAGTCGCGTCAATGGGCCGAAAAAAAGGGTGTTAAGGCTTTTCAGTCCCTCCCCGACCTGCTTGAAAAAGTTCGTCCGGACGTCTGTATTCACACGACGGCCAGTACCATGGCCATTGTCGTGGCTCAGCTCAAAGACCTGATCGAAGCCAAGGTTCCCGTTGTTTCTTCGACGGAAGAGCTGTTTTTTCCGTGGGAAGAAAACCCGAAAATCGCGGCCGAGCTCGATGGTGCCTGCAAGAAAAGCGGCGTTGCGGTCATGGGCACCGGCGTAAATCCGGGCTTCGTCATGGACGTGCTGCCGGCAATTGCCACTCAGGCCGTGCACACGGTGGATAAAATTCGTGTCGAACGCGTCGTCGATGCCTCGACCCGTCGTCCGCCGCTGCAAAAGAAAATCGGCGCGGGCCTGGATGAGCACACCTTTCGCACGTATGTCGAAACCCGTCGCATTGGGCCGCTGGGGTTGATTGAGTCGCTGGACTTTCTAGCCTCGCACCTGGGCTGGAAGCTCAATAAACGCAGTCAGAAAATTGAACCGATTCTCGCGCCCAAGCCCATGAAGACCCCGATCGACACGATCAAAAAAGGCGATGTCTGCGGTCTGCATCATCGCGCCTGGGCCGAAATGGATCGGCGCAATGTCATCGAGCTGGATTTGAAAATCAGCCTGAATGCGGAGCGGCCGGGCGACCACATCATGATTCAAGGCAATCCGCCGCTTTCGATCTGGATCGAAGGCGGAACGCCTGGCGATCCGGCCACGGTTGCCGCTCTGGTGCGCGGAATTCCCACGGTGCTGCAGGCCAAGCCTGGAATCGTGCGTCGGCTTGAACGCGACCACTTTCTACAGTAAATAACTGGATTCATTGCGCTTTAATACTTGGCCCCTTTCCCTCATTGTTCCGGTAAAATAGAATGGCGGGGGACTTGAGTGATGCATGTGTACTTTTCGCTGCTCGGTTTGGTTTTACTGAGCCTGGGACAAAGCGCGATGGCCGAAGGGCTAAATTCGAGTGGTTCCAAATCGCCCGATGGCGGCGCACCGCCGCCCTGCAACCCCGACCCCTGTGTTTTTGGCGAAGCCAACCAGCTGAGCATGTACGAAAAAGGCGTGGTCAGGAACCTGACTGCTGGCGAAAAATACACCTACATCGTCAAATTCAGCCAAAATGTTCAGCGCTGCCAGCAGCTGTGCGCGACGGCAGGCGAAGCGCAGAACAATCCCGCCAAGGCAATAGACGTTTGCGCGGGCTCCGAGAACGCCGACCTCAAGGCGCTGGCTTACTGTCCTTCGTCGCCGCCTGAAGACATCGTCAATCCTTACGAGGTCATTCGCGCCGACAGGCTGGGAACTCCGGAATGCCGCTATTTTTTACTGCTGATCGCCAAGGCGCAATCGGACGAGACACTGCAGAATACGATCAGGAGTAAGAAGGCCGATCGGAAAGAATACAACGCGAAACTGGATCTGGTTAAGATCGGCGGTGAGCTGAACTCATTTGAAGGGGTTTGCACCGGCGCCCTGGGCCTGGGGCTTGCCGACATCAAGAAGGGAGCTGGCCGGCCGTTTGTCGATCCGGGTGCGGGCAGAGCCTATTGCGACGTGGTTTCCAGGGGCGCGGTTGAAACCAGGCTTTCGCGCATGAAAGACAAATCGCAGCGCGACCCTGAGCCGCTCATTCTGAAAATAAACAGCAACGAGCCCGAGGAAAGAAAGTAGCCGCGCGCTCAGGCGGCATTGGCTTTGCGGTGCTTTGGCTGCTGATGCGGCCGCTCGTCTTCGGCCATCGGCCTGTACACCGCAACCGAATAGATGCTTCCATGCTTGTCTCGAAGCGTGCGGGCCCTCTGCGCAAAATGCGGTTGCGAAGCGGGTTGAGAATGAAGAATCAGCTTTGCGGCGTCTTCGGTCATGACGAGCAGGGTTTCCAGATCGTGGTTTGCGATTTGCTTTTCGAAGTCGAGCAGGCGATTTGCCTCGAGTAATGGATTCGTGCGTCCCGCGGCTTCCCAGGCGGGCTCGCGCTGGCTGCCCACCGATTCCCAGGTGGGGCGAATCGAACCCGTCGCGATTGCCGCGCGAAAATGAATGCCTTTGGCGTCGAGCGGAAACAGGTCGCGGCGCCGGAACTCCATCTCGAGAAACCGCGAGATGCGGCTCATCTCGTCGCTCGCGGTCAGTGCCGCCAGCAGCGGCGTTGCGCATTTGTCGTTGTCAAAAAATCCCATCACCTCGTCGCCCCGCTTGAAAAGCACGGTGCCCTGGTTTTTGATGATGATGTTGTAGAAGTGCGACCGCCAGACGGCAACCAGATTCTCGGCGTCGTTGCTGCCGGCGATTTTGAAAAACGCCTCGGAGGCCTTAAGATCCGCTACCAGCACGGCGCCCGTGATTCGGGCGGGCATGACCGGGCGGCGGTGGTATTCCGAGACCGGGGTTTTCGCGATGAGCAACGCCTGCTCTTTGTACTCGGTAAGCACAATCGTGCCCAGCAGCACGACGACCAGAAAATGGCCGAACCGGTCCCAGATCGCATGCGAGGTGGGCGAGGTGATGCCATGGGACTGAACCCAGAAAAGAAAAGCCAGCGCGGCCAGGCCTGTTCCAAAAACCGCCAGGCGCTGGATGCGCACGGGCAGATAGGCGCCGGCGCGATGGCGGCGGCTGACCTTGTTGGTGCCCTTGCTGATGAGGTAAAGATAATGGGCCTGAGTGAAACAGGCCAGCGCGCCCAGCACGTGAGCGAAGGGTACGAACCAGGTACCGACCAGGCCCATCTGGCTGAAGCGCGCTACCGAGTCGCCGTTGCCGGCCAGAAGTAAAAAAGGCAGCCCTAGGCACAAAGGCAGCCCATAGGTGAACAGCCCTCGGCGGCTGCGAGCGAAGGCGAACCCCAGGAACATGCCAAAACTTCCCTCTGCAAATCTTAAAAACACGTCGAGAGCGTAGACCAGCGGCACGTCCAGGGTCATGAAGACGATATCCGTCGAGCGTGCTTGAAAAGCCGCGCTGACGAAAGCGTACATGGCCACATAGAAATACTCCTGCTTGCCCTGGGTCGAGCACCAGAACAGAAAAAACAGGCAGGCGATCATGAGATTGGCCGCGAAAAGAGCAAGAGGCCGGGCCTTGGAACGAAAGGCGATGAAGTTGCGGTAGGCGGCCGTGCGCGAGGCGGTGGCGAAGCCCTCGCCCACGCGACCGCCGTTGAAGAAGTCGGGAAAAATCGTGCCCTCGGTGTGGTAGATTTGCACCGCGACTCGCAGAGGGCGTTTCTCGGCCAGCCGATAAAACGGGAGTGAAAGGACCACCGGATCGGAATCAGTGCGCGAGCCGGTCGCGACCAGCTCGCCATCAAGCCAGATTCGGTAGGTTGCGGTAATCCAGCCCAGAATGAGCTGATTGGCGCGCTGAACTTTAGCGGCTTCGAGCAGCTGCACGGGCACGACGGCTCCGACCCAGAACTCGTTGTTGCGGCGAGCTTTGACGCGATCAGCGTGTCCCGCATCGCTACGCAGCTCTTTACTTTTCCAGAGGATAGGGTTGTGCGCGTTGGCCACGCAATTTGGGTCGTTTGCGGCACGGATTGCGCAAGGAGCGGGCGAAGCGGAATAGAACGCGTGCCAGGCCTCGGGTGCCAGAATAACGTTGGGGGTGGCTTCGCTCCAGCTGGCAAGGCGTTGCACGAGTACGGGGATGAGCAGAACGCAGAGTGAGGTAAAGGCGCCGGCCGCAAGCACGTATTTGACCCGAATGCTGACCTTGTCGGTCATCATCTGGGTTTCGGCCGTGGTACGGCTCATTGCCAATGCGAGTTTTTTAAAGAGACCCATTCCTTGGGCTTTTCGGATGAATTGTGAGGCGGCAGAATGGGCAGGAATTGCCTTAGGGGGACGTAAGTTTAACCAAACTGCTTGTGACGCCGCACCAGTGTATTCACCTCGGTGCGGCCGCCACCATTCCAGTCATGCGGAAACGGCTCATGTGACCGCTCGAGCCGCTCCAGCCATCGGGCATCGAGTGGCTTCTCCAGATCCTCCAGGCGAGTGGCTGCGACGGTCGTGTCGTTTTTCGCGCCCGTATTGCGTCCATAGCCCACGTAAAAACCGGCCAGCAGCAGCGCCACTCGAACCCGCGTCGAGGCGCTATAGGTATAAAGAGTCGTGCCCAGCCGCTTGGCCTGACGCGAAGAGCACGCGCGGTGGAGCAGTTCGAAGGTTGCGATGTTCCAGAGCTCAGGTACGGTTTTTGGAGAGTAAAAGTCGAAAAAAATCAGCTCGGGCGCGGCGCAATTTGGCGCATGTGCATGAAAATCCCCCTCGAAGAGCTGCCAAAGTATCTCGCCGCCCGGGCTTTGCCAGCTTTTGGCGCCCAGCAAGCCGGCAGCCGCAGACGTCAGGCCTTCAAAGAACGGAAAGTCCCGCGAATGCTCGAGCGCCAGGCGCAGCCCCGAGATATCATTCTCAAATGATAGGATACGCAGGGGGCGGGCTTCAAGGCCCGCTTGTTCCAGCCGGCATTGCATGGCCGCCAGCGCGTTCGTGGCGGCGCCCAGGCCCACATCCCACAGCACCAGCTCGCCCGCGCCTTTTTCAAGCAACCGCGCCTTGAGGCGTGACTGCTCGATGTACAGCAAAGTCGCCTCTTCGCGCGGGCCCACCGACGAGTGCATCACCTCGCCCGATTTGAGCTCGCGCAGCGAGGTCGTTCCATTCTTGTTCTTGATGACTTCGTGTGTAGGCATATTCCCAGGGGTGGTGTAGCATACTTTTCATGCGACAAAAACCGCGCGCGCTGACGTTGGTGCTGAATCCCAATGCGCGTAAACCACGACTCAAGCCGCCCTCGCTGGCGCAGCTCAAGAAGGCTTTGGGCCCGAATTCGCGCATCCATGTCACGCGCAACCTCGAAGAGCTGGATCGGCTGATGCAGACGTGGAGGAACGAAGAGGAAACGGTCTGTTTTTATGGTGGTGACGGGTCGATTGCCCGGGGGCTTACCTCGCTGATCTGGCACAAGGGCGAGAGTTATCAGCTGCCACCAGTGCTGGCCGTGCGCGCCGGCACGATCAATATGCTGTGCTCGATGCTGGGATTTCGCGAAAAAATCGACCGCACCCTGGAACGCTGGAATCGGCAGGAGCTCAATACCCTGCGCCAGATTCCCCTGCTCAAAGTAGAGGTGGAGAACAAAAAGCCCCAGTATGGCTTCATTTTTTCATGGGGAATAGGCTATCGGGTTTTGCGCGAGTATTATGCCCGGCGTGAGATTCCCGACGCGATAGACGGGCTGGCCGTGCTGGCCAACACGTTTTTCAGGGCCTGTATGCCCAATGCTTCGCATATTCCGATGTTCAAGGGCTTTGACCTAAAGCTGGTCATCGACGGAAAAGCGGTGCCTACCGAGCCTTTACGCTCGCTGGCCATGGGCACGATTTCACGGCTTAGCCTGGGGCTGCGACCCTTCGCGCCCGAGCCCATTCTGCCCGGTGGGTTTCACCTGGCGGCAAACTCCATGCCGGTGGGCCGAGTCGCGTTGCACGCTCCCACACTGCTTTTCCAGATCGGGGACCAGCGCAAACTGGCTCGTAAGATGAGCCGCGAGCTCATCAGCGCCACCGGCGTGCGCGAGGTGCGCTGCGAGTTGTCAGAGGGATTCACCATGGATGGGGAAATGTTCGAGATGCCGGCGCGAGCCCGCATCAAGATCACCGCGGGCCCGGTTGTCCGATTCTGGACCACGAGTCAGATGTAGCTTGAAAAGCACGAAATGCGGCCTACACTAGGGTTACAAACGAAAGAGGGGTTTTCATGGCTAAGAAAAAAGCAGCGAAGAAAAAATCGAAACGTAAACCGAGCGCGGCATTCATGAAGCCGATGACGCCATCCGCGATGCTCGCGCTTGTGGTTGGCAGCAAGCCGTTGCCACGCACGCAGGTCGTGAAGAAACTTTGGGAATACATCAAGAAGCACAAGCTTCAGGACAAAGTGAAGCGCACGATGATCAATGCCGACGCGGCATTGAAAGATGTTTTCAAGGGCAAGAAGACCGTCTCGATGTTCGAGATGACCAAGCTCGTGAACAAGCATCTGAAGTAACGGCTTCGTTCCCTGGTATTTTGTAGATGACCGGCTCCAAAGGGTTTCCTTTCGGGCCGGTTTTTTTATGAAAGGGACTGACGAAGTGATTGCTCTCGCCGCATGCGCGCTTCAATTTTTCACGGTGACGGCCCAGGCCCGCTCCCCGCACGGCTCGCTTTATGAGGGACGGGGTTTTCATGCCGGCTCATGCTACTCGCATCCGGGGATCCGCCGGTGCCGAAACAAGCCGGCACCCGAGTGCGATCTCGAATTGTTTCCGGACCGGAATGGCTCGCTCCATTTCCCGCTGGATCCTGCGCGGGACGCGCTTCTGCAAGGGCGCGACACGACCGATTATGGCATCTATGAGTTTCGAGTGTCCGGCCTCGACTCCAAAGGACGGCCTCAGATAGTCCTCATGGGGATTCGCGATGTTTCTCTGAAGAACTGGGATTCGGTGCAGGACGCCGAAGCGAAAGCCCGCCCAATTTCCTGCAGGAAAGTGCTGAAATAACCCCTGTTTGAACAGGGGTTCCCACGGGCCTGGCACAGGAGTAATATTTGAAGCTGGGGGTCTATGAGACCGATTCGACTCGTATTATTCATTCTCGGCACGGTTTCGCTGGCGAATCAGGCCGGGGCCCGCACTTTCGCCATTCACGCCGTCGGCATCGATCCCGACAACCTGAAGCAGAACCACGGCGATTTCTACTCGGAAGCCGAAGATTTCACCTCATATTGCTCCAAGGCGTCCGATACGGACTGCACGCTTTTCATCGACCCCGACAAGTCGAAAACGGAGCAGGTCGGAACGACCGACTTCGCCAAACTCAAGGCGAAGACAGCTGGAAAGCCCACTTTCGACCAGGTCAAGAAGGCGCTCATCGAAGCGCTCGACAAAGCTCAGTTCGGCGATCAGGTCAGCTTCACGATCGCCGATCACGGCTGGGTCGAGGGCGGGAACGCGCCGGCGATGGACGGAGGTGGAACCTATGGGAGCGCGGCACACCGGAGTCTCTTCGAACGCAGTCAGCACACGTCGTGTATCGCACTGGCGGGCCTGAACGATGACATCTGTGCCGACGACATCGCGAAGATCATCAAAGAGCACAAGAAGCCGGGAGTGCGGCTCTTTGTCGCTGGCGAAGCTTGTTTTACGGGCGCCTTCGCTTCGCTGGGCAATAACGAGGTTTGCACGTTCACTGGAGCGGATCGCTGGCGGATGGGCGGCGGAGGCGACGCGTTCTGGTCACAGGCCAACGGGTTCAAGCGCCGCGGGCAGGTGCTGTCGCTGGAGGACATGCGACGCCGCGGGCACTGGGGCATCGAGCAGGCGCGCGGCGGTGGGTTCGGAACGCAGACGACACGCGCTCAGCTCTGCGCCAACGGCGGCCTCAAAGACCCGAACATCGATTTCAGCCAGTCCGAGGTCAATAAGGAGGATCGCTACACGCTGGCGATGCTGGCCAACGAGTATAACAGAAAAGAAGGCACCCTTGGCACGAGGGTGGCAAAATCCGTTTGCAAGTTCGACTTCGAGCAGGACAACGTCTCAAGCCTCAGTTATTTGCTGCAGGCGATGAGAACAATCAACGGCGTGATCGCGCCCGAGATTGGACCGGTCCGTGCCCTGGCGCAGGCGCGGTGCACTGGCGCTGACCAGCCCCACGAGCTTTGCTCGGCCATTCGTAGCTTCGAGCGTGACATCGGCAAATTTCAAAGCTACGCTGATCGTTTGAAGCAGATCGATGACAAATTCGAGGACATGCGAAGCGCTCTGAGCGATGCTGACGACAAGGTGAAAAGCTCCAGCGGCTCGTCGGCAGCCGAGGCCCGCGCCCAGCGGGGCGAGCTGCTCGAGCGCTACCGAAAGGCTCAGGCGCTATACGCCAAGGAGCTGGGCGACGCTTATCCGCTGAAAGACGATGGTTTTCTGCATGCCTACAACATCATCGCCGAGAATCTTTGCGTGAAGCTCGGATATCCCGGCGAGCCTAACGCCGGAGTGCGTGCCTACAGCCTCAACGGAAAGGCGCCCTCTTCCGACGTGGGCACGGAAGACCTCGACCAGGCCGAAACCTGCGAGAAGGCGTTCCAGCTCTAAATCTTCTCGCCGGCGATTTTGACCGTTTCGCGGAATGGATGCTTTCTTCTGAGCCGCGCAATACTGAGCACGGTAGTAATCGCCCCCACGATGGCGAACATCCACCCAAACGACAAATCCATCAGCACGGTGAAGTGTCGCTGCTTCCTGTTGGGCGCGGCTTCGCCTTGCTTCATGCTCAGGTCCCAGCAGTTCGGGCGTTCGGCGGCGTAGACTACGGTGACGTTGTCTTTTGAACCAATGGGCTGGCCTTCGCTGTTGGCCAGCGCGGCCTCGCGGGTTCCGGTTATTTTCTGGCCCGTGGCGGTTTCGAATTCGAGCTGCCAGATGAAGTTGCCGCGGCGGTTTTTCTTGATTTTCAGAATTTTGGCGGGAGCGATGCTGGCGTGCTCGAAGAGCGCGTTGCACGCGATTTCGTGGTACCCGTCGGTCAAAAGAGTCAGAGCGATCATTCCGGGAAATACAAGCGACAGGACGAGCCAGATCCAGCCGACGGCCGATTCCGAGGCGCCGTAGTCGAACGTGGCTTTGCGGGCGATTTCCTTGGAGTGCTTGCCCCATTCGGCAATGGCTGCAGTTAAAAACGGGTTCATCTGCTCGGCATCGAGCCACACGCCCAGCTCCTGCTTGTTGGTGCGCATGAAGTGAATCGAGTCGCCGTGGTCGGGGCGCATGGCCGTTAATTCGGTCCACAGCACCTTGACCTGGGTGGGGTTTTCGCTACCCGCGCTGTAATATAGAGCATCTTCGCGCACCTCATAGGTGTGAGGCACTCCCCCGCGCAGGCTGGTGAACTTGTTTCCGTCAGAAGCTGATTTGGCCAATTTCGATTCCTACCGACTTCAGCACGTCGAGCGAGTCGCGAATGCGGTAATCATTTGCGTAATACACCGTACGCACGTTTCCGAGGTTGATGAGGCGTTTGGCGCACTGCACGCAAGGAAGATGAGTTACGAAGGCAATCTTCTCGACCATTCGCGGTGCGTCGCAGTTGATGACTGCGTTTTCCTCCGAATGCAGACACCCACAATTGCCTACCTCGTCGCGGTCACAGCCATTGTGCAAGCCCGTTGCGTTGCCGTTGTAACCGACGGCGAGCACCTTGCGGTAGTCCGTGCTCGTAATTACGGTTCCGACTTTCAAACGCAGGCACGTGGACCGTTCCGCCAGGCGAAACGCGAGATCCATGTAAATCTTTTCAAAACTGGGACGTTTAATCGGAGTATCCACGCGCCCCAATATTTATGTTATGAAATTACGTTTGTCATGAAGAAATATCGCGAACTCGCACCGCTGCTCAAACTTGCCGCGCCGGTATCGTTGTCCATGCTTGGCGGTCTGTTCATGCAGCTGGTCGATACGGTATTTGTCGGCCGGCTGGGGCCCGTGGCCATTGGTGGCGCGTCGGTGGGCAATGCGTTTTTTGCCACGCTCATGATTGTCGGCATTGGCATGTCGATGGGCTTGGACTACCTGGTCTCGCACTCGTTTGGCGCAAAGAAACTCGAGCTTTGCCATCGCTATCTGGTGCAGGCGCTTTACCTGGCGGTCGTGAACTCGCTTGTTTTCACGGCCATGATGTATTTTTGCGCGGGCACCTTCACCTTGTTTGGCATCAATGCTGAAATCGCGGCTGCGGGGAAGAGTTATCTGCAGGCCATGTGCTTCAGCCTGATGCCGTTCATGCTTTTTAGCGCCTTCCGGCAATATCTACAAGCCATGGGCGTGACGGTTCCTGCGCTGATTATTCTGGTGGTCGCCAATGGCGTGAACGCGCTGGGCAACTGGGTTTTCATCTTCGGGCATTTTGGCTTTTCCGCTCACGGGGTGGCAGGCTCGGGCTGGTCAACGGTTTTGGCTCGTGTTTTTATGCTGGCCGCGATTGCCTGGTATGTGCTGCGTCGCGATCGACGGCTTAAGCTTGGCTTGAGGACCACGCCGCTGAAGTTTTCCCGCAAGCACACCCTGGAGCTGGTCAAGCTGGGCCTGCCTAGCGCGCTGACGTTGCTGTTTGAGGTCGGTGGCTTTGCCACGGTTACCATGCTGGCCGGCCAGCTGGGAGCCGTACCGCTGGCCGCGCACCAGATCGTGCTGCATCTGGCTTCGCTGACATTCATGATTCCGCTGGGCCTGTCCAGTGCCACGGCGGTGCTGGTTGGACAGTCGCTGGGTTCGGGCAATCGCCACCGCGCCATCGCGATTGGCTGGACGGCGATTGTCTTTGGAGCCATTTTCGCGGCTTTCATGGGACTGCTCATGTACGCATTTTCCCTTCCGCTGCTGCGAATCTTTACAAGCGACTTCAGAGTCATGCAGCTGGGGTCGGCCCTGCTGCTGGTGGCTTCGCTTTTTCAGGTTTCTGATGCGATGCAAACCATCGGCAGTGGGGTTTTGCGCGGAATCGGAAACACCAAGGTTTCGATGTACACGAATCTGGCGGGCCATTGGCTGCTGGGTTTGCCGGTCGGCTACATGCTTTGTTTTTGGCTGGGCTGGGGCGCTCATGGGCTCTGGGTAGGCTTGAGCGTGGGTTTGACCGTGGTGGCGCTGGGTTTAACCTATGTCTGGTGGAGAAAAGCACATGAGATGCGTGGGACACTGCTGTCGTAGGTTCGCGATCGAGCACAGCGAGAAGGATCTTCATGAAGATTTGGCACGCTGGCGGCAGGACCCTGGCACGTCAACGATCAGGGACGTCGAAATCATAGCACCCATGGTCATTCCCATCGCGCGCAGCCGCAACGGGCTGGAGTACGTTTATACGTGCAAAAATTTGAGTCCTGGCGGCGACTGTGGCATCTATGAAACGCGGCCACAGATGTGCCGCGATTTTCCAACTGAGCAGGGCTGCCATTTTCGTGGGTGCAAGTCTTCGCAGTCCGCTTACTATGGAATGCCCTGGTGGCGGCGTGCGGTGACCCGGTGGAAATGGTTGAAGAGCTTGAGTGACTCACATATGGAGACGCGGAAATGAAAATCCTGTCCTGGAACGTCAATGGCATCCGCTCGGTGGGCGGCAAAGGTTTTTTTGATTGGCTGGGTGAGGAGAGCCCCGACGTGCTTTGTTTGCAAGAGACCAAAGCCAACCCCTCGCAGCTCGACGAAACGCACCTGGCGCCGCTGGGCTACCAAACCCACTGGCATTCGGCCGAAAAGCCGGGCTACAGCGGTGTGGCTATCTACAGCAAGAAAAAACCCAAGGCCGTGCACCAGGGCATTGGGGTAAAAGATATCGACAGCGAAGGCCGGGTGCTGGTTGCCGAGTTCAAGGATTTTACCGTGGTGAACACCTACTTTCCAAACAGCCAGCGCGAGCACGCGCGGCTGCCCTACAAGCTCAAGTTCTGCGCGGCGATTCTAAAATACTGCGAGCAGCTGCGCGAAGACGGGCAGGGCGTGATTCTTTGCGGCGATTACAACATCGCGCACCGGGAAATCGACTTGAAGAACCCCAAGACCAACGTCAACAACGCGGGCTTTCTGCCGCAAGAGCGCGCGTGGATGGACAAGTTTCTGGGCGAATACGGCTGGGTCGACACCTTTCGCAAGTTCACGCCTGATCCGGGCAACTACTCGTGGTGGAGCTACCGGCCTGGGGTTCGCGAGAAGAACATCGGATGGCGCCTGGACTATCAGTGCGTGAACCCTGAGTTCGCTTCGGCGGTGAAGGATGCGTACATCATGCCTAAAGTGTTTGGCAGCGATCATTGCCCGGTGGGGATTGAGCTGAAGTAGAGGGCAGACGGTGACCGGTGATCGGTACCCGGTCCCGTACCTGTAACTGTATCTGCGCACTGGCCCATTTTGGGATTTGGCATTTCGAGGCCCAATGCCAAATCCCAAAATGGGCCAGTGTCGACCAAACGGTGAAGGGCAAGGGTACTGGCCACATTTTGGGTTTTGGATTTAGTGATATGGCTCAATGAAAATCGAAAGTCCAAAATGTGGCCAGTGAGCACACGACGTAGGGAACCCACGCACGATAAATAAACCCTTGTTCCAGGAACGGGGCCCAGTTCAGGTTCTGGTACCGGAACCGGTACGGGTACCGGTCACGGGACACGGGACACCGGTCACAAGTCACCGGTGGCTCGCTGCACGTCAGCTGCGCCGACGGCGAATTTCTAGTGTAAGGGATTAGCCAGCGGCGCGAAATCTGATTTTCCGCGCATCTGATCAAATTGCACGAGCGCCCAGTGTACTGTCGGAAACGCCAGCTTTTCCCAGGGAATATCGTCCCATGCAAAAAGCTTCACCTCGAGTGATTCCACTCCCACCCCAAAATCTTCTCCCACAAGCCGTGCCCGGTAAATCATCTGCACCTGGCTGATTCGCGGAATGGAGTATATCGCCAGCAAGGCATCAATGGCAATTGTTGCGCAGGCTTCTTCCTGCGCTTCGCGCAGGGCTCCGTCGTGCGGGGTTTCGCCCAGCTCCATGAAGCCGGCCGGAATGGTCCAGAGTCCGTGGCCCGGTTCGATCGCGCGTCGGCAGAGCAAAATTTTTCCATCTTCGGCTTCCACCACGGCCCCCACGACCAGCTTGGGATTGTCGTAAAAGATGAACCCGCAGTCGTTGCAGACAAGCCGCTCGCGGTTGTCGCCTGGGGGAATTTTGCGGTCCACCGGCCCTTTGGGTGCGTCTTTGGGTTTCATTTGCGCGACACCAGCGTGGGCGAGGCCTGATCGGTGGGGTAGATAATCATGTCCTGAATATTGACGTGACGGGGCCGGCGTACGCACCAATGAATGGCTTCGGCAATGTCCTGGCCCGTGAGCGGCGTCATGCCGGCATACACGGCGTCGGCCTTTTTCTTGTCGCCCAGACGCACGCGACTGAATTCGGTTTCAACCATGCCGGGGCTTACCGACGACACGCGAATTTTTGTTCCCAGCAAATCCATGCGCAGCGACTCATTTATGGCTCGCACGGCGAACTTGCTGGCGCAGTAGATGTTTCCTTTGGGATAAACCTCGTAGCCGGCAACCGAGCCCAGGTTGACGATGTGCCCGTCATTTTTGTCGAGAAAATGGGGCAGCATAATGTGGGTCATGTACAGCAGGCCTTTGACATTGGTGTCGATGGTGGCATCCCAGTCTTCCGTCTTGCCCTGTTGAATAGGGTCGAAGCCGGCGGCCATGCCTGCGCTGTTGATGAGCACGTTCGCATTGGCCAGCAGCTTGGCATTGGCTTTCGCAAACCCAGCCACCAGCTTGCGTCTGCGAACATCGAGCTCGATGACGTGAACTTCAAAATCGGTGCGCTTGTGCCGCAGCTCTTTGGCCAGCTTTTCCAGGCGGTCTTTGCGACGCGCAAGCAAAATGAGCCCGCGTGTCCTGGGATCGAGCGCGAAAATTCGCGCGCACGCTTCGCCGATTCCGCTGCTTGCTCCTGTGATGAGAATCATGGCGCAAGTCTAACCGAGTCTTGGGGGCTGTCAAAGAATTGCGTGCCATGGCACTTAGGCATGCCCCGCTTCAGGGGGCCGGCGCGTGCGTCGTTTGAGCTCGACGCGAGGCCCAGTTATTCGAACGGCTGGCTTGTCCGAAAGCAGATCGCCCCAGGCCGCGGTGCGCGGGCTGGCGCTAAACGCAATGCGCACGATGCCCAGTATGGGAATGGCCAGAAACATTCCCCAGAGCCCCCAGATCAAACCGCCCGCAAAGAGCCCTACAAAGGACGTCAGTGCGTTGATGTTGAGCGATTTTCCCGACATTCTGGGCGTCAGCACATTGCCCTCGATGATCGACATGATAAACAGGCAGCCTACGAGCAGTGCGGTCGCCAGGACAGAGTGCCCGGTGGTCAGCGACACGAGAATAGGGGGAATGACCGCAAGGATGAAGCCGATCGCGGGCACGATGGTCAGCAAGCCCAGAATTGCGGCCAGCAGAGCCGCGTAGTTGATTCCAAAAATCATGAGTATAGCCAGGTCGGCGGCTCCGATAATCACCACGATCAGCGCGCGCGAAATCAGGAAGCGCTCGATGAGCCGGGTGATTTCGTCGAGCATCATGGAAGCTTTGATATTTTCAGCGTTCGATAAGATAGCCTCGCTGGACCGGCGCAGATGCGCGCGAGAGGCCAGCATGAGTACCGTGAAGAGCAGAACCAGGGCTGTCTGCGAGCCCGCGTTCAGCAGCGCGCCCAGGCCAGTCAGCAAGATCTGAATTCCTTCACCTGCCCGCTGAGCAAGCCGGTTGGTCAACATGGTGATGTCCAGCTCGCTGGAAACGTTGAGCCGGTGCCCGATCGAGCTTTGCGCGAACTGATTCAGCAGTCGATTCAGCGAGCGGATTATTTTTGGAAAATCGTGGCTTAGGGCCTGGCCCTGGTCGAGCAGCAGATAACCGACGGCCGAAAACGGGAGCAGCAGCAGAATTGTCGACAGGGTAATAGCCAGCCATTCCGGAATTCGTAACGATTTCATAAGCCGCACGAAAGGGGCGAGCAGAAAGGCAAGCAGGCCGGCGATCGAAAGTGGGATGAGCAGCGGACGAGCCTCTGAAATTCCCCAGAAAAGAATAATCAGAAAGGCGGCGGTTTGAAGACCGTCGATCTGCCGTGAACCGCGCGTAGTGTCAAAATCCTGCATGGGTCAAAGACATGAAAAATTCGTGCAGCTTGCTCTTTCCGGCGCCTGCACTTAAAAGAGAGCCATGTTTTTCGCGGGCGATATTGGCGGCACTAAAGTGAATCTTGCGTTGTGCGAAGTGCACGATGGCCGAATTACGACGCAGTTTTTGCGTCGCTATTCCAGCGCCCAGTTCGGCAGCCTGTCGGATGTGCTGGTTCGCTACGTGAAGGAAATCGGGCCGCTCAGCGGAAAAATCGAAGGCACCTGTTTTGGGGTTCCCGGCCCGGTGCTCAATGGGCGTTGTCACACCGTCAATTTGCCCTGGACGCCGGACAGCGCCGAGATCGCGCGCGATCTGGCGCAAGTGGTCGAGGCTGGCCCGGTTCAGCTGATTAATGATTTAGAGGCCACTGCTTATGGAATCGGACTGTTGCAGAAGTCCGGCCAAGGCCTTTCGATCCTGCGTGCGGCAACGGGTGCCATCGGCCACCGGGCCAATCAAGCCTTGCTTGCACCAGGCACCGGACTGGGCGAAGCCATGTTGCTTTGGGATGGCATCCGTCACGTCATCTCGCCATCCGAAGGCGGCCATGCCGATTTCGGGCCCCAGGACGAGGAGCAGATCGAGCTGCTGCGCTGGCTGTGGCCGCGGCACAAGCATGTGAGCTGGGAGCACGTGGCATCGGGCCCCGCACTTCACCGTCTGTATAGATTTCTAAAAGAGACCGGGCGCGAAACCGAGCCGGCCGAGCTGGCCGAGGCGCTGGCGCAGCCGGGCGTCGATGCTTCGCCGGTCATCGCGGCCATGGCCATTCGAGGACAATACCCCATCTGCGTGCGCGCTTTTGATCTGTGGCTGTTCTTCGTCGGCGCCGAGGCGGGCAATCTGGCTCTGAAATCATTAAGCCTGGGCGGCATCTTTATCGGCGGTGGAATCATTCCCAACGTCCTGGAGCTCTTTCGGCGCCCGGCGTTTTTCGCGGGACTCGACTCCAAGGGCCGCATGAGCTCGGTGGTCGCGGGCATGCCTGTATATGGAATCGTCGATCCTTTGACCGCGCTTTACGGGGCGGCTTTCAGCGCTGCGCACTCGCATGGAGTACTCCATGGATTCCGATGAAGCCCCGCCGACGGGAGCGGTAAAAAAAAAATCGTCAGTTGAGGCACCGGAGCTCCTGGTAGCAATGCCTGCCGCGGCCATTCCCAACGAGAAGCTGAACCGCTCCAAAGACACGCCGAATCGCGAGGCCAGGCAGCGTGAAAACGCCAAACGCGCGATGCCGCTGATGATTCAGCGATTTTTCTATCTCGTCATGGCAGTTGCGGTGTTGTGGGCGGCCGCGCGATATTATAAGCTCACCTTGGCCGATGATGTCAGCGACTACGTTACGCACCATGTGAATCTCATCAAGGGCTGGATGGCCGGAGAGCGATAAGAAAATTATGAAACGAATGTTCTGGGTTGATCTTGAAATGACCGGGTTGGACGAGAAGGTCGATCATATTCTCGAAATCGCGGTGGTCATTACAGACGTGAACTTCAATGTGCTGGATACCTACCACCGCGTGGTGTTTCAACCGCCGGCCGTTATCGAGGCCATGAACGACTGGTGCAAGAACGCGCACGGCAAAAGCGGCCTGACGGCGCTGATTCCCACCGGTGCCCCCATTGCGCAGGTCGAAAAAGAGCTGCTCGAGCTTTCGGCCCGGCATTTTGAAAAAGAAAAAATCGTCCTTTGCGGCAATAGCGTGGGCAACGACCAGCGCTTCATTCTGGCGTACCTGCCCGAATTTTCGAAAAAGATGCATTACCGGGTCGTGGATGTGACGTCGTTCAAGGAAATCTTCAGATCGAAATGGAACCTGAATGTGCAAAAGGCCGAGGGGCATCGCGCGCTCGACGACATCCATGAGTCCATCAAGGAGCTGCAGGCCTACCTTTCCTTCGTGGATACCGCGAAATTGGCGGCCTCGGCCGGAAACGTGATTTCTACCAAGCCGTTGCCTTGACGCAGCCGGCTTGGCACCAACCTTGCTCAACTGCTTTAAGTTTATGACGGACCGGAAACTGCGCGGCAAGCTGCGAAAGCTTGCGCGCGAAATTCAGATTGCTGATTTTCGGCCAGGGCAGATTGATACGATGCTTTACACCGTCAATGGCGAGGATACCCTGGCAATAATGCCCACGGGTGCCGGCAAGTCTTTGTGCTACCAGCTGCCCGCCCAGCTGCTGCAAGGCATGACCATCGTGGTTTCGCCGCTGATCTCGTTGATGAAAGACCAGCACGAAAAGATTCTGGATATGGGGTTCACGAGCCAGCACCTTTCCAGCGAGCTGACGCGCAAGCAAACCGAGCATGCGATCAAGCGGCTGGGCGACGGCGGCATGGACATTCAGTTCGTCACGCCCGAGAAGCTCGAGAATCCCATGGTCATCGCGGCTTTTCGCAAAGCCGGCGTTTCGCTCTTCGTCGTCGACGAGGCCCATTGTATTTCAGAGTGGGGCCACGATTTCAGGCCCGCCTACCTGACTCTTTCAAAATCCATTGAGGCGCTGGGACATCCCACGATTCTGGCGCTCACCGCCACCGCGACTCCCGACGTCACGCGCGACATTCAGAGCCGGCTGCAGTTCCGCGACCCTTCGCACGTGGTTCGCATTTCGTACCGGCGCGACAATCTTCTGCTCAAGGCCCGGGAATTCCGCAACGAGCAGGAAAAGTTCACGGCGTTGATGAAGCTGCTGCGCCGGTTTGCCCGGAATTCCGCCTTCAGCGGCATTATTTATTGCTCTTCGGTAAAGCAGACCGAATACCTGGCGCAGGTCTTGCGAAAAGAAGGGTTTCCCGTCGCGAAGTACCATGGACGCATGCGTAAAAGCGCCCGGCGCCGCGCGCAGGAAAAATTCATGACCCGGCCCGGAATCATCATGGTGGCCACGAGCGCGTTCGGAATGGGCATCGACAAGCCCGACGTGCGGTTCGTCGTCAACTATCAGATTCCCAGCAGCGTGGAGTCCTATTATCAAGAGGTGGGGCGGGCGGGCCGCGACGGCTGGCGAGCCTACGGTATTTTATTTTACTCCTCAGCGCAAGACCGACGATCGCCATCGCCTGGAAGAGGTCGTGCGCTATGTTCATACCAGTCTTTGTCGCTGGTACTATCTGGTCCGGTATTTTGGCGAAGAGCTGCAGGAGCCCTGCGGCCTGTGCGACAATTGCCGCCGACACACTCGAAAAATCGTGCCTGGACAGGAAACGCAGGCGGTGCTGGCCTCCGCTTACGGCAAGGGCGATTATGTGCGGCACCGGGCCTGGGGCGTGGGCGAAGTTCTTCAGCGTATCGGCCCAAATCTGAAAGTTTTCTTTCCAGGTGTTGGTGAAAAGGTGCTTCGCGAGGCATTTTTGCAGCCTTGGGTGAACCAGGCACTGATACCCGCGCCTCCGAAAAAAGCTGCATGAATCCAACCCGCCATCCTTGGTGACGGGCGTGAGTGGGTGTAAACTTGAGTCATGGAATCCGCGCACGGCGCAGACTGGTTTATTTCAGCCCTGATTTTTGGAGCAGGTTTGTCCGTGCTTACTCTGGGTTCGGCGCTGGGATTCTCGCTTTTCACCAAGGCGATTCATCCCGAAGGTTACAAGACGATGAATCAGCGCATCGGTAGAATTCTGATGTATCTGACCACCTCGGCGCTTGCGACTTCGTTGTTCAGCTCGGTAATCACGGGCCTCACCCATCTGATAAGCCCGGCCAGCAAGGCTCCGGTTGCCATGTTTACCGAAACGCCGCTGGTCAGCGTTCTGCTGGGCCTGGCGACCTCGCCATTTTTCACGCGTCGCCTGTCGCACGTGATTCGTTCCTGGACGCTGCTGGCAGTCGTGTTGACCTTCTCGTTCACCATCACCGTGCTGATGCTTTACACCTGATCTTTAACCGGTTTTGGGCAGAATATCGGTTTTGAAGCTCTGGCGTTGGCGCAGCAGCGACACGAGGTCTTCGGCATGCTCCTCTTCAACTTCCAGAATGCGCTCCAGCACGCGCCGCGAGCTGGAGTCGCCGTCGCCGATGTACTGGATCATGCTGCGATAGGAGTCGATAGCGATGCGCTCGGCGACCAGGTCTTCTTCGATCATGTCGATCAGGTTCGTGCCTTCGGCGTACTCGCTGTGCGCGCGGTCGGCGATGCCGTGGGGGCTGAAGTCAGGCTCGCCCCCCAGCTCAATGATTCTTTCGGCCAGCCAGCCCACGTGCTGCAGCTCTTCTTCGGCATGCTCGCGAAACTCGTCCCTGATGCTCTGACTGTGAATTCCCTGCGCCATATAATAGTGGCGCTTGTAGCGCAGCACGCACACCACCTCGGTAGCCAGTGCCGCATTGAGCAACCCGACCACCATGTCGCGGTCGCAGCCGTAGGTTTTGGTAAGGGCGCCCTGTTCCATGTGCTGGCGGGCGCGCCGACGAATATCCAGGATGTCCATGACGAACTGTTTCGTGTTTTTTGACATGGAGAAGTTGAGTGCAACTCACATACCGTGGTTTAATGGTGTCATGCTGATCCCCTTGCTCTTCATCCTGACTGCTGCCTGGACGGCCGAGATCACGACCAACAATGTTCAGATGTTTGATGCGCCCAAATGGCTCACCGAGGCGCACGTCAACACGGTCGTGGATAAGATTCAGGCCACGCTGGAATGGGACATTCGTCGCGTGAACGTCAAGTGGTACAGGAGCGAGCAGGAGTTCGAGCATGCGCACGGGCTGCCGGTAACACGCGATTCCGGCTCCACGATTCTTGCCGTGTCAAAAAAGACCGACAATACGGTCCATCTCGGGCCCAACGTCAATGCCGCCAACTTCGATGGGGTCTTTGGCCACGAGTTGGGCCACATCATCATGTTTCAAAAATACAAGACCGCGATTCCGCAGTGGCTTGAAGAAGGGCTGGCCAACTGGGCGGCCAAACACGGCACGATCGATTACAAGTACCTTGCCAGCCAGCCGGGCGTGGATGTGAAAACCATGGGGCATCCCTTCGGCAATGGTGGCCCCGGGCCCCGGTATCATTACATGGCGTCGACGGCTTTGATGGAGATGATTGGCAGCCACTGCCAGATTCACGACCTTTTACAGCTTTCAGTGGGCGAAAAGCTGGAGGGCTATCTGGACACCTTTTGCGGCATTCCCGATTTGAACGCCGAGTTTCGCAGGTTCGTGGCGCGCAAAGCCGGCGTCCCGCTGAAAAAGTAGGGGCATTTTGGCCCTGAAATTGCACAATTTCAGGGCTTGGGGCAGGCAGGATTTTCCTCGGCAGTTTGCGTGACTGGTGTGCGGTTCGCAGTACTGCGAAAATGTTGAGCAGGGAGCTTGTTCAGAGATGATGACCAGGGGTTTTATTTTTTCCGCGTTATTTTCCATCTTCGCGCTGATTGCCTGCGCGTTTGCCATATTGGCGGCCGAACGCCCACGTGACGGGCTTTGGGTTACTTTCGAAACGGCGGGGCAACGCCACCGTGTGCACGTGGCCGACCAGCCGGCCTCCGACTACGTGCGCTCGTTCGCGGCGGGCGAAGCCGCGCAGCGGGTGCCTGAAAAATTCGCAACAGCCTGGCTGCGCACGGTTCATTCTTCTGCGCGGCCCGAGTCGGTCCACGTCACCCGCGCCGAGGAGTGCCGGCGGGGGGCCTGTCAGCGGCTTCGCGGGCTTTATGCGGGCCGTAGTCCGACGTTCTAGCGACTCAGGATTTTTGGCTGAGTCGTTCCGACGGGAAGCTTGGTGGTCGAGCCAGTGGTTGTCGTGGTCGAGCCAGTGATTGTCGTGGTCGAGCCAGTGGTTGCCGTGGCTGTGCCTGTAGTTGTCGTGGCCGTGCCTGTGCGAGAGATTGAGCCAGCGCTGGGAATCGTTCCCGCAGCCGCGCCATAACCTTGCCGATTTCCATAACTGGCTGGCCGGTCAAATCGGCGCGACAGGTCATTGCCGCCATTTCCGCCGTTTCTCCGCAATACTTCATCGAGTCCGCGTGACTCCGGGCCCAGGTTATTTTCAAAATTGGGCGAAGCTTTTTGCAGATGTTCATGCAGCTGGGTCTTGTCATAGCTGGCCGGAGGCGTGGCGTTCTTCATGCCATTTTGCATGCTGCATTTTTGTCCGGCCGAAACGAGCGTGGTGCGCGTGGGGTCTTTCAGGGCCTGCATGTTCTGGGCAATGGCAACTGTTCCCCGCAGCGTGGTCAAGATGGTCTTGCCCGATTGGCGGTCAGCCTCGACCAGGAAGTTGGTCCCTCTTACTCCCATCGCGGCGTTGGAGGTTTCGACCACGAAAGCTTCGTTCTCGCTGTAAACCTTGTTTACCAGCGAACGCATCAGGCCGTAAGCCAGGTGAAGAATCGTGGTTTGGGTGCGAGTGGCCAGGTATTTTTCAATGACGAATTCCGACTCGGGTGCGAGCACGATTTCGCTGTTTTCCCGGAAAACCAGAGTCACGGTCTGGGTGGTCCTGGTCACGATTTTGTCATGCTCAAAAATCGGGCCGTTTTTTTCCACTTCGCGCACGCTCCCGTTTCCACTCACGATTTTGACGCCCGGAGCCCCTTCGATTTTCGTTAACTTTCCCACCCCTGCACTGTCGGACGCAACCGCGGAAATCGAAGCCAGGACCAGAAACCCGAATATTCCAATACCCATGAAACTCCTTTTAAATAGACCTTTATTTTACCATGCTGTAGGCCTTTGTGCTCTGGGGGGAACGAGAATGAGTGCCAGATTTGGCTTGGGCTTTGTTATTGTAATTGCAGTGGTTTTTTCGGTGCCGGTATCGGCCTCAGAATGGTACCTGGTGGGCCAGCACTACCACACCACCACCGACGTCGATTTTTCACGCGACCCTTCGCACCACGACCCCCGGGACTCCTATCGGCAGGAAGGCATACGCGAGCTCATCGAACGGGGCGGCAAGCTGGGCCTGGACGCGATGATCGTAACCGAGCACAACTCGGTGGCCACCTGCTTTGATTCCTTGTTTGAAAATGCCTCGAGCAAGTTGGTTTTGATCTGCGGCGAAGAATGGACGACCCACAAGTCGTTGCACCTGGGGCTGCTGAATCCTCCCGTGCAAGCGGCCACCGACAGCTACCTTCCGGTTGACCCCGAAAAGCAGAGGGCCAAGGCCGATGTGCAGGCCGATGCGCGCCAGATGATTCAAGGCATTCATGAGCGCGCGCGAGTGCGCGGCCAGAACTCGCTCGTAGTCGTAAATCACCCTGGCTTCAAGATGTATCAGCCAGAGGGAGCCGATGCCAGCCTGGGTGCCGATGCGGCCGAAGCCATTGTTCCCGAGTACGAAAGCGCGTCCAAGACTCGCATGTGGTGGCTGCGGCGTTTGGCCGAAGGCAGCCGTATGGTGGCGCTCGGCGGCTCGGACCACCATGCTTGTCAGGGGTGGGATTGCGTCAAGCGCGGCGATTTTTTGCGCGACCTGTTCAGTGAACCCACGAATCTGGTGAACGCCGACTCGAACTCCGCTGCCGACGTCATGAGCGCGATTGCGCGGGGCCGCGTGGTGGCGCTTTCCAACGTGAAGCATGGCAGGCTGCGAATCGGCCTGACCGGAGAGTTCGCTGGCCGCAGCTATGAAATGGGTGACGCCATCGAGGGTGTTGCCGCGGGCGACGTGGTGCGTATCGGCGTTCATATCAGCGGTGCCGGCGGAATGTTCGCGGTCGTTTATGGCCTGGGCGAATCGGCGAAAAAACCGTACACGGTTTTGCTGGAAGAGGAGCTTAGCGGCGGTGGTCTCGAGACGACGCTTGAGGTCAAGCGCACGACTCATTCGCAGGCGATGCACGTCGAGCTCTTCGAGCCCATCGACTGGGCCGGGCATGCGGAAGGACTGCCTGTCGCGATCAGCAACCCGATTTACTTTTGAACCAGGATTCGCATTGGCCCTGAACGGCGGGTGACCTCGACGTGGCAGGTGTCGTGCCCTCGGGTGATGACCAGGTTGAATTCGGTGTCGCGGATACGAAGCCCGTCGATTTCGACCGAGTTCACGCTCGATGGCAATATGGGTGACTGAAAGATGATCTCCGATTGGCGAAACGACATTCCCAGCCCGAACATCGCCTTGATCATGAGAAACATCGAGCCCGCGGCCCAGGCCTGTGGCCTGCACGCCACCTCGTAAGGGACCGGAGGTTCGCGGGTGCGCCGTCGAAAGCCGCAGAACAGCTCGGGCAGCCGATAGTCATCACTCATGGCCACGACGTCAAACAGCGCGTCAGTCAGCGTTTGCAGATGACGAATCTGGTCGTAGCGCCGAAGGCCCTCGAGGATCAGGCTGTTGTCGTGCGGCCACACGCTGCCATTGTGATACGAAAGCGGGTTGTACGATTTCTCGTCGGCGGCCAGCGTACGCACGCCATAGCCGCTGAAAAGCCGCGCCGACATCAGATGGTCGGCTACGAGCTGGGCATCCGCCGCGTCAAGAATGCCGCCCCACAGACAGTGACCCTGGTTGGAGCTCATCACCCGGCAGGGCTCTTTGTGGCCGTCGCGGGCCAGGTAGACGTAGTTTTCGGTTGGGTCCCAGAAGGCGGCGCGAAATTCAGCCTTTGACGCCGCCGCGCGTTTGTTGAGCGCGTCAGCAAAATCGCTTTCGCCCAGAAAGCGCGCAAGCGCGGCCACCTCGAGCCTGGCCCGGTACGCATAGGCTTGAACTTCGCACAGCTCGATAGGCGGCTGGGCCAGCACGCCGTTGGCGTACATGATCGAGTTGTGTGAGTCTTTCCAGCCCTGGTTGTCCAGGCCGGCCGGCGAGCGCTTGATGTACTCGATGAAGCCGTCACCATCACGGTCACCCCACTGGTCCATCCAGTCCATGGCTTTGCGCACGCTGGGCCACCAGGTGCGCAGGCTTTTTTCATCGTGTGTCCAGGCCAGGTATTCCCCGAGTAAAATAAGCGCCAGGGGCGTGGCGTCGACCGATCCGTAATAGGGAATGTAGGGAATCTGGCGAAGATTCGCCATCTCGCCCCGCCGCAGCTCGTGAAAAATTTTTCCGGGTTCTTCGTCGGTGAATGCGTCGACCTTTGTGCCGATAGTTTGAAAAACATATTCCAAAACGCCCTGGGCCAAGCGCGGGTAAAACGGCAGGGTCTGGTAGGCCGTAATCAGCCCGTCGCGCCCAAAGGGTGCCGAGAACCAGGGAATTCCGGCATAGGGATAGACCAGCTTCGACGAGGGCTCATAGGTAGTGAGCATCTCGATGTCCATGCGCGCGTTTTTCATGCTGCGGTCGAAGATGACGTTGTCTGAGCGTATCTTGAACTCGCCCAGGTACGCGTGCTGAGAAAGGTCTTCGAGAATCTTCAAGTGCTCTGACACCGTGATGATCTCGAAATTGTCTTCAAAAATTCTCTCGTTCGAACGGACATCGAACGATACGACGGTTTTCATGTCCGCGCGGCCCTTGGCGGGCACGATGATGCGCGAGGTTATGGCCGCCGACTGCCCGTAGGCCTCGCACTTGCTGCCGGTATTGGTCTGCACGAACGTGTGGCGCGTGATGCCGTCGAGCCCCTCATAGCCAAATACCATGCCGTGGTCGTCGACTACGGGCGGCAGCACGCGCCCGCGCTCGGAGCGCTGCACGCCGCGCACCTCGAAGATGTCGTCGAACGAGCTGCCCATGTTTTGCTCGATCTCGAGCTCGTGGTCGATGACGTCGTAGTTCGTGAATTCCAGATGTTCGAAAACCGTATCCTGGTACAGCGTCAGTACGCGGCGAATCAACAAAGAATCGCGTTGAATGCGGGTTTTGCCGTCGATGGACGGCAGGTCGCGGTTGGTCATCGAAAACACGCACGCGTTGCCCTGGCCGCGCAGCTCATGCGAAAGATAAACGAGCTGCTCGCCGTTCACGCTCATTTCCCAGTGCGAAAGATAGCGCGTGTCCGAGACGTAAATGCCAAGCTCAGCGCGGTAAACGCGGGGTGACTCGCCCTTGGCGTCGAGCATCGCGAAAAGAAAATTGTCCTTAAGCGATACTTTTAAAATTCCCGTCAGCAGAACCGTCGACGGAATGTAGGATATTCCGTCGATTGTCAGCCACTCGCCCAGAGTTCGGCGGTTGGTCTGACTTTTCTTGCGGAGCGATGAGTCGTCTGTAGACATTGAGATACTCCCGCGTCATGCGCTCGATCGAAAAATGTTCATGTGCGTAGCGACGAATGGCGGCCCGGTCCAACCTGCGCGCGGCTTCCACCAGGCCTGCGAGCTCATGGATGTTCCAGCGCAGAAAGCCCGTCAAACCCTCATGCACGATTTCGGGCGCGGCACCCGCTGGACGGCCAAGCACGGGGGTGCCGCAGGCCATGGCCTCGATCATGACCAGGCCAAAAGGCTCCGGCCAGTTGATCGGGTTCAGCAGCGCCACGGCCTTGCCCAGGAATTCGGATTTTTGCGCCTCGTTGATTTCGCCCACATACTGAATAAAGCGGCCATCGATGCGCGGCTTGATACGCTGCTCGAAATATTCGAGGTTCTCGTCGTCGATCTTGGCCGCCATCATGAGCGGTATTCCTGTCTCAAAAGCGATGTCGATGGCCCAGTGCGCGCCTTTTTCGGGCGAAAAGCGTCCCAGAAAAGCCAGGTAGCGCCCCGGGTCGGGATGAACTTTGAAGCTTGCGATATCGAGCCCGTGCAGAATCGTGCTGACCCAGTTCAGCTGCGGCAGAGGTTTGCGCTGGGAGTTGCTGATACTGACCAGCGGACAAGTTTCATGCCCCGCCAGAGCCGCGGGCAGGTCGGGCATGTCCATGCGGTAGTGCATCGTGCTCAGAACCGGCGTGGTGGTCAGGCGCTGGAGCAGCAGCATGGGGTAATCAAAGTGGTTGTGAATGATGTCAAAGGAGTCCGCGCGCCGCGCGACCGCGTCGAGCATCCGGAACTGATAGGCGAAGGGATCCATTATTTTGCGCGACGACAGCCGCAGCGCCTCGGGCCAGACCGCCTCAATGTTGCCCACGACCGTGGAGTCGCCGCTGCAGAAAATCGAAACGTCGATACCCAGCGCGGTCAGTCCGTTGGTTAGATTATGGATGACGCGCTCGGTACCGCCGTATAGCCTGGGCGGAACGCTCTCGAAAAGAGGGGCAATCTGCGCGACTCTCATACAGCCAGTTGTAGTTTGAGAATCAGATCAAGCAAGGCTTTTATTAGCGCAGGCCAAACTGCAGCGCAGCTATGATGAGCAGGCCGCTACAAAATGATAACAGTTTAGTGAGCGCCCCGCCATTGGGCTTCTGGCGCTGCAACTCGGGCAGTAAATCCGCCGCGGCAATGTAAATGAAGCCGCCCGCCGACACGGCCAGCAGAATCGGCGCCGCCTCAGCCGTGAGCCGGGCCACCCACAGCGCGCCCAGCGCGCCGATGAGCGCTGAAAACTGCACCAGGAACAGCCAGAAGAGCGCACGCTTGCGCGAATACCCGTGCGAAACCAGAATCGCGAAATCGCCGATCTCCTGAGGCAGCTCATGCACCAGCACGGCCAGCGTCGTGGCAATGCCGGTTTTGGTGTCGGCCATGAAAGCCGCCGCGAGGGCGACGCCGTCGGTCGCATTGTGAATCGCGTCACCGATCAGGATCATTGGGCCAATGGTGCTGTGCTTGTGGCCGCCCTGTCCGGTGGCGTGGCTGCCCAGAAACGCTTCAATGACATAGAAGCCGACAAAGCCGCCCAGGCAGGCCGTCATGACGGCAACGGTCGAGGCCCCATTGGAATGCAGCGCCTCGGGCAGCAGATCCAGAAAGGCGGCCCCGGTCAAGGTGCCCGCCGCAAAGGCCAGCAGGCTGGCGATGTGACGATGCACGAACGCAGGGGGTAGCAGGCCGCCCGAAAGCCCAGCCAAGCCGTCCAAAACCACTGCGCAAAAAATATAAATGAGCTTCAGGGTCATTTTGAGCAAAGCTCTTAACAGCTAATGCATTCAAAAGCCACCTGCGATAAGGGTGCCCCTAACCAAGGGTACTCAAATGGCACGATATTTTGCGACAACTGCCAAGGGAATCGAATCCATCACGGCCGAAGAGCTCAAGCGCCTGGGCGCTGAGAACATCGAACAGTCGTTTGGGGGCGTGTATTTCGAAGGTGCGAACGAGCTGCTCTATCGGGCGAACTTGCACCTGCGCACCGCTACTCGCGTTCTGATGCCCATACGCGAATTCGCCGCCAAAACTCCCGAGATGCTTTACGACCAGGTTCGCCGCATCAAATGGGAAAACTATCTCAATCCCCAGATGACCTTCGCGGTCGACTGCACCATCGCCGGCAGCAAAACTTTGCGAAGAACAATGGGAGCTGAAAACCTGCCTCGGCCGCGCCTTCCCGGCGACCCCGAGCCCCTGCGCGAACGCTTGAACAATTCCAGGTTTGCCGCGCTGAAAGTCAAGGACGCGATCGTCGATCAGCTGCGCCAGAAGCAGGGTGCGCGGCCGAATGTCGACGCCGAGCAGCCCGATATCCAGGTGGTGGCCTATCTGCACGGGGGGCGTTGCATTTTGAGCCTCGACTCATCTGGCGTCAGCCTGCACGAACGTGGTTATCGGCTGCGCGACGCGGGCGCTCCTTTGAAAGAGACGCTCGCGGCGGCGATCATCGAGCTTAGCGGCTGGGACACGGCAACTCCTTTCATCGATCCCATGTGCGGCTCGGGCACGTTGCCGCTTGAAGCGGGTTTGACGGCGCTCAAGATCGCTCCCGGTCTTTTTCGCGAGCGGTTTGGCTTTTTCAGCTGGCCTGATTTTGACGAGGCCTTGTGGACGCGGGTCGTGGACGAGGCCCGCGCGAAAATCAATCGTCGCATCGAAGCGCCGATTCTGGGCTTTGACCAGGACCGCGACGCCATCGCCACCGCCCTGGAAAATTCAAAACGCGCGGGACTGACCAAGCTGGTGCATTTCGAAAAGCGCGGGCTCGAAAGCCTGGCGCCGGTGGGCGACAAACCCGGAACCCTGATCGTCAATCCTCCATATGGAGTACGTCTGGGCGAGGTCGAGGAGCTCAAGAGCCTGTACACGATGCTGGGTGATCTTTTTAAGCAAAGGATGAAGGGTTATACCGCGTTTATCTTTACCGGTAATCTGGAGCTGGCAAAGCAAGTCGGGCTGCGGGCGGCGCGCAGAATTGAGCTGTTCAATGGGCCGATTGATTGCCGGCTCTTGAAATACGATCTGTACTGATTACCAACGGGTCACGGGGCTGGATGCTGATTTGCACGATCATGGCGTCTGGTACGCCAACTGCATCTTGCGCGTGCGATGCTTTGTTTGGCGGGTGTGATCGGAACTATTCTTGCGGCGCTTGCAACGCCCCCGGCTGCTGTTGCGCAGCGCCTGGCGGCGTCTCGACCGTTGGCCATTCTGGCTCCTGATTTCGCGAGTTCTTCACAATCCCTTTTGCCGCGGATTTCAATCAGGTCCGATGACGGCTTTTTCGCCGGTCAGCCCACTCGCGAAGCCGCAGCCAGGCTCGAGGCCATGACTCAGGTGCACGAAGAACGGCAGCATTATCAGCTCGAAGCTCCCCGGCAGGCCCTGGATTTCGTTCACGCCAATCACGAGCTGGCTCTGTGGTATTTTCGCGCCTTGATTCGGGGCCGGGTTTCGCGGTGGCTGGGGGAGTCCCGCCAGTTTCTGCGCGATCAGAAAGTTCACGACGAGAGTGTTCCCGTTTCCCGCTCTCGCGGCCTGACCCGGCAAAGCCATGATGCTGAAAATAACGTGCCAGCACTCTCTTCAGAGGTGGAGCGAGAGGCCGCGTACCTGCGCATTTTGACCATGGCGCTGCAGCTCATCGAGCACCTCACTAACGAAGGCATCACCACCGGCCCACGGGCGCTTTCGGGCCGACTCAGGCTCAATACCCAAACCTCTGCTTTGCGCGCCGACGTGCTGTCGCCCGTGCTGAATTTTGGTTTCAGTTATCTGGTGCTGTCGCCGGCGCATCCGTTACCGTTTTCCGGGCTAAGCCCTGACGAGCATGGCGAGCGACTGGCCGTCTGGGGCGAACGCAGCATTCCCGCCCTGGGTGTCAGCGGCGCCGTGCTTTACCAGTATGGAAGCCGGAATCTGAGCTGTCTGCTGGTGAAAACGATTTTCGGGCCCCTTAGTGGACAACTCGAACGGGCGTGGAATTTCAGCGGTGCCGGGTTGCTGGCATCTAGGGCAAGTCTTTCGATGTCCGTGTATTTTTAGGCTGCTTGCAGCAGAAAAGCGGATGCCCTGCTGGGCCAGGGCATCCGCGCGATGGAGAGCAGGAGTGCTTATTTCTTTTCGGAGCTTGCAGGCGTGCGCATGTCCATGCGGTAAAGTTCGCGATAGGCGGGTACGTCGAGTTTCCAGATATTGCTTTGCTTCACGAAAGGCAGCAGCCGTTCCTGGTTATCGGGAGCTTGCGCCACGACGAAAGCATGGTTGCCTGCGATGATTTCCGACTTGCAGTCGGCTGAGGTGATTTCTTTTTCAAGATGCGCGTTGTGCATGGTCTTCGCGGTTTTGCTGGTGCTGCCGTACATGAACATGTTCATCTGGTTGCTGGCGGCGGGGTTTTTGGCATCCAGCTGGGCTAACTTTTGACAGACATCCTTGGGCGACATGGACGACATGTCTTTTGCCGACATGCCACCAGTGTTTTCCGAGGATTTTGAAATGTCTTTCGCGTCATCCGCGAAGACCGCCGCGTTCAGGAGGAGGATACCAATGGCGAAAAGTGATTTTGTTTTCATGTTCAATCTCCCTATAATGTGTGTTTGGAACTTCGAATCGAGGGGAGCAAGAAGCGGACCATGGGAAAATGCGCCAAACTGGCGGTCTGAAATGGGATTTGTGCTTTGCGCTGCATGAGGGTAAGAGAGAACTAGAAATGAATATGACTACTGAAAAAGATACTGAAGCCGAAACCGACTCCGGAACCGAGACGGAAACCGAAACTGATTCGGACGATTTCGAAGATGAGGACGACGCTCAGGCCGCAAAAGCCGCTGCCGCGAAACCCGGTGAAATCATTGGTTTTGAAGACCTGGGGCTGGGCGAGGAATCGCTCAAGCTGATTCGAGAGGCGGGATACCTGGTACCCACGCCCATTCAGGAACAGGCCATACCGGCGATTTTGGACGGCTACGACGTCATTGGCTCGGCTCAGACTGGAACGGGCAAAACCGCGACTTTTACGCTGCCCGTCGTCGAACAGCTGACCGGACGTGGTGGCAC
>JACQAW010000438.1 GCA_016194725.1 Deltaproteobacteria bacterium | reverse complement strand
CTATAATTTGAATTTGGAAATTCACCGCCGTGGGGGTAGAAGGTTCACATGTGTAAATTCGGTCGATTTGGTGCATTAGGCTTAGTGCTGGTCTTGTTTTCCTGGGCGGGGTTGGCGGCCGCATCTACCGAAGAGCTTACGATTGTAACAGGTTATAACGGAATCAAGCTCACTGGTCGGTGGATGTTGCCTGATTCCGGCGTTCGCGGCGTGGCTTTGATTATTCAGGGAAGCGGAAATGTGGACCTGGATGGCGAAGTCAGCAGCCCATTTGTCGGCCGTCCGCATCAAGCTGCTTCGGCAAAGCTCAGCTTGCAGCTTGCCCAGGCGCTGAGCACCAAGGGCATTGCTTCCCTGCGCTACAACAAGCGGGGTTTTGAAGATCCGGCACAGCTGCCCAGCCAGATCACGTCCATCCTGAGCAAGGATGCCCGCGCTGTTGCCGAGCAGGCGCGCAGCCGGTTTCCGGGCACGAAGTTTGGTTTGGTGGGCTTTAGCGAAGGGGCCACCGTGGCGGTTCTCGTCGGTAATGAGATCGCGGTGGACGCACTTTTTCTGGTGGGGCTGGCGACTCGCGCGGTTGACGAGATGTTTCGGTATCAGTTTCTGCAGTGGCCGCTCGATTTAATGAGGGAACGGCTGCATGCCAGTCGCGAAGGGGAAATCGCGCTGGGTGAGTTCAAGGCCAAGGCCATTGAAAAACCCATCTTTGGTGACCTGCTACCCGCCTTGAACAAACCCGTCGCGGAGTTTGACCTGAATCACGACGGCAAGATATCAGTCGAAGGCGAGTTTAAACCGGCCTATGAAGAGGGCTTGGCGCAGGTCATGGCGATGCTGCGAGGCCCGGGCTTTGCTGGATGGTACAAGGATCTGAAGTCTCTGCCGCCGATGCGCGAAATTCTGGGTACGCTCAAGTCGCAGGTCGCCTTTCTGTATAATGCGCTTGATGATGCGCAGATGAGCGCGAAATGGATCGATGAAGATCTGCATTATTTTCCCGGTCACGCCACCACTCACAAGTATGCGGGCGTTGGGCATTGTTTTTCGCCCATGGAAGGAACGATCGGGCAGGTGAAAACCTCCGGGCCCATGAGCGACGAATTGCTTTCGGGTCTGGCTGGTGATTTTGAAACCGTAGTGCGATAAAGGGGCTTTTGCGTGATCCTGCTCGCCGTATTCCTTTCAGGAACCCTGGCCCTGGCCGATGCCGTCGACCTGTCCAAGGTGCCTGCTGCGCAAACGCCGCAGCAGTCTTATCAGACGTTCGAAGCCCGCGGACAGCTCATGTTGCGAAGCGTGGCCCCGCTCGACCTTGGTGCCTTTGTTTTCGCGAATGGCGGGTTGGCCACCAAGGCCATGGCCAAGTTCACCCAGGGAGTGGATGTCGATCTGTTCAACCGCACCATGATGAGCCCCGCCTCGACCGTCTACTCGGCACCAGGCACCGACTTTCAGGACGCCGGTTTTCTTTGTCGCCGAACGGGCGACTATGACTTCAACTTGCTGTCGCAGATTCCGCTCATGTACCACTTCGGCGATAACCCCGCGCTGATTTACCCGGCCACCCGTTACCGCATCCTGAACTACTTTTTGTCGCAAAAAGGAAATCAGGTGCACCTGAAAAACTTTCTCTGGGTTTGTGGCGTGCACCCCGAAACCGAAAACCACATTCTGATGACTGAGGGCTCGCGCTACCTGACCAATCAGCTGATGCTCAGGCAGCTGCGCGAGCAGAGCCAGTATCAGGCCATCTATGACAACAACGCCAATGGCATGACCGCCTGGATGCTTTTTCATCTGGCGGAATTTTTCAAGAACGACTTTTCCGAGTACAACTCGCACCCGTACCAGACCTATACGGTCATGGCGATCCAGAACCTCTACGAGTTTTCCGAAGACCAGCGCGTCAAGCTTGCCGCCGAAATGCTGCTCAATTACCTGGACGCGCGCTACGCCATTTCGAGCAACGGGCTGCGCCGCCTGGTACCCTATCGCAGGCAGCTGCCTTATCGCGATCGGACCGACATGCTGGCCATCGACGGCCAGACCAGCCGGATGGTGTTGATGGCGGGCAATACCGAGCATTTTGGCGAGCTGCCCGCGCCATTTCAATTCACCTACGGCACCGACACTCTGGTGGCGCCCGCGCTGGGCAGCTACCGCATTCCCGAAGCCATTCTGGATCTGATCATCAACAAGTCGCACATGCCCTACTTCAACATGCATCGGCACACGGGCGTCGAAATCTATGCCAGCAGCCCGAGTTTTCTAATCAGCGCCGGTGGCATCTACATCGACATGCACAACGATTTGTGGACGCACCAGAACAGCGGCTGGCCGGTGGCCACGACGCTGATGCCAACCCAGCAAGGCATCGATGCCAGCCAGTTCATTCGCATCCAGGGCCATTCCGACGGCACCAAGCGCATCAACACCTGCGTGGCGCCGGGGTTCGCCTGCGGTCTGAACCCGGTTATTCCCCCGAGCATTCCGCCTTCGTGCATTGAAACGGTGGGCAACTTCTCGTTCGTCGACTTTACTGCTGCGCGCTGTCCCCTGCATCACGGCTTTTACGCGATGGTTTATCGACAGAGCTGCGACTCCGCGGCGTGCAAAAGCGGCGGCACCGCTTTTGGTTTCTTTGAGGCACGAGAGGCTGCTGCTGGCATGAGCTTCCACGATTTCAAGAATCTGATTCTGGTCAACAACGACAACCGCACGTTTGAATCAACTGCAACCAACCTGTACATCAACAGCGAAGGCCGGCAGATCTGGTTCAAGCCCCTCGTGCGTTCGAAGTGGGACTGGGGAGTCGTGGGAATCGACGAGCGCCGCTACGAGCATGACCTTCACAAATGGCCGCTGGCCCAGGGTGACGTGATGAATGCCGATGGGCGGGGCCTGGTTTCGATCACGAATTCTTATCTTAAGAAACGCATTGTGCTCGATATGACCGATCCCATGAATCCCCGAAAAATCGAAGAAGCACTCTAAACGTCCGGGTGCAGACCACGGTCATCACAGCGACTGCTTGAAAACAAGCACGAGCAAAAGGCTTTTTTCATGACCGGGTGCGGGCTCTTATAAGTTGCATTTCCATGTCACTTCATCTGCTCCAAAATCGGATCCAGATCGGCGGCTCGTTGCAAGACCTGAACAACGATGCCCTTGGCGTCGACGACGATGAACTTGGGAATCGTGCTGTTGTTCATATAGCTCAGATTCTGGTCATTCGACTCGGTCGCCACCAGATCGTATGCCGGCGCGTGGTCTTTGAAAAACGCCTTCACCTTGGCCGTGCTTTCAAACGAAAGCGCCACGATTTTCACTTTACCGCTGTATTTTTTCGCGACGGCTTCGAGGTCGGGAATATT
>JACQAW010000048.1 GCA_016194725.1 Deltaproteobacteria bacterium | reverse complement strand
GGATCTCCTCGAGTTCCCCAATGTAATGAGTGAGGAGTTTTTTGGCAAAGGCTAAAACCTCGGCATTTCCCCAGCCCAAATGGTTCAGCCCCACGGCCTTGACCGGCGCTCCGGCCGGGTCAATGTTGAGTCCCCAGTGGATCAAAACCGACACGGGCGACACGGTCGCAATCGAAACAGACAACTTTCGGTCTTCAAAAAACAGGTCGTCGCCGCTACGCGCAACAGCAATGCCAGCTTCGCGAAGCAGCCGTTCTGCCCAGACAATCAGGAGCCGCTGATAAAGAACACCAGCCTCAAGCGTCGTACCAAAAAACTCTCCCAAAATATGCAGCATGCTGCCCGCCCGAATCATGTCACATGCCAGCCGGTCTTCCAGATCGACCAAATGGGCAGTCGGAACCTCGCACGAGCCAACAAAGGCAGTCAGTAGCGAACCGTACACGCCGGTTTTTTCGAGCCCCCAGTGTGGGCGCAGCTCTTTGCCCGTATAGGTAATTGGGTCAGACGCGGTCTTTTCCAAAACGCGAAACTGGACAGGGCCCGTCATCTTTGTGCCTCGTTTTCACCGAAAAGGGCGGCTACTGCCCGCCCGTGCTCAGAACCTGTAAGGCTCGTGTCGAAAGCCCGGCGCAAGCGCTGGCAGGATTCACAGCGCCCGCAATGCCGCGCTTCACCACGATAACAACTCCATAGAGAGGCGAACGGGAAGTCACGGTTGGCCAGACGTGCCACAATTTCCGACTTGGTCAGTGATGCCGTCGCGCTGACGACCTTTACTTTGTTGGCAGTCGAATAAGCGAAGGAAGCCGACATGGAATCCATATAGGCCTGGGTATTGTCTGGAAAGGTGACAGCCTCTTCGGCGTTGAATCCCACGGCCACGGCGTCAAAATCACGGCTTTCGGCCAGCGCCGCCGCAATCGAAAGCATCACGCCGTTGCGGTTGGGTACCCAAACCGCGGCGGCCGTTCGCGTTGCAGCCTTGAGATCGTCGAGTTCCAAAAGCGATTCCGGAGCCGGAATCTGCTGGCCGCCCATCAGGGCGCTCCTGCCGCCAGTAAGAGACAGAAAACCTCTCAGTTCAAAGGTCTGATGTTCAACCCCGAAATGCCGGGCCAGGCTGGCCGCATGCTCAAATTCCCGCACGGCCCCCTTTTGGCCATAGTCGATAGTGAGCGCGAGCTTGACTTGAAAATCGGCGGCCAGCGCCAGATTGGCAGCCGAGTCCAGCCCGCTCGAAAGAAGTAGTACTGCGTTCCGCATCTTAAACCTGGCCGTACGTAGCCGCCGAGCGCTCGTTCTCCCACACTGAAATACGCTTCAAAGTCATATTGGCAGTAGCGGTATTGGCTGCGACCTGCCGCTCCAGCTCCTCAAAAAAGTATTGAGCCAGGGTTTCGGCCGTCGGGTTGATATCCGTAAACGGCGCAACCGTATTCAGATCTTGATGATCAAAGCGGTCAATCAGCGCTTTAGTCATCTTCTTTAGATCCTTGAAGTCGAGCGCGATGCCGATCTTATTCAAGGTGGGAACGGTAGCCTCGACCTCGAGTTTGAAGTTGTGCCCATGCGGGCGCGAACAGTCGCCGTCATAGCCACGAATATGGTGGGCCGCCGAAAACTCAAGGCAAACCCGAACACCCCAGCCCTTTACGACCTTCTTACCACCCTGCTCATTCGATACTGGCAACGTTACTTCTCCTGCCTCTGATGTCACCGAGTGCGAACCTCGGGAGCGAATACCTTACTTTTCGAAAGTACTTCAATGTTCCGTTCTTACCGCCGCTGACCTCGCCGTCGACCTTGGCTGGCCCGCGGTTATAGGCCGAAAGCGCCTTCTCGAGGTCACCACTGTACTTGTCACGCAAGTACGCCAGGTACCGAATGCCAAGGGTCGTGTTTTTCTCTTCGTCGAGCAGAGTAGCCGGACCGTCCCACCCTATACCATAACGCTGAGCCATCCACGCGCCAGTTTCGGGCATGAGCTGCATGAGTCCCAGCGCCCCCCGTGGGCTGGTTGCCCAGCCCCGAAAACCGCTCTCGACCTTCATGACTGAAAGAATGAGCCCGGAAGACAGATTGTTCTCACGTGCCATGCGAACGATGAGCCGGCTCAAACGGTCAATCTTTAGCGCGCCCGCATCTTTCATATGAACCCCCACCATAGATGAGGCAGCTATTCGTGTCAAATTCCCAAGAATAGCTACCAGACTGGGTTAACGAAGGTACTGGACGGTAATTATCCAGTACCATTTTGATTCTGGATTGAACCTAGGTCTGTACGTCCTGTGTCAGTCAGGAGGATGCGCGCCTCAATAGCAACATCTTGTTTGTTAAGCGAAATTTGTAGTTTTCTTGCGCCACCCGTACCCCCAAATCCGCACAATAAGCTGTGCGATACAGGTAGTAATGCAGCGGACGTGCCAAGCGGGATGCTTAAAATTTGTTAGGCTGGTCCAGGTATAAAATCATGAAATAACAGTCTTCACCGTTCTCGTAGAAGGCAGATTTGATGTGATCAACGAAGAATCCAAGCTTTTGATAGAGCGCAACGGCCCCAGCATTGGACTTTCGGACCTCGAGAAACACTCGCTTCACCTCTTTTTTGACAGCGTCATTGATCGCATTGCGTATCAGGCGGGTTCCAAAAGCCTGGCCTCGCCAGTCCGGATGAATCGCGACATTCAGGATATGACACTCGTCAAAAAGGAGCCAGTACACGATATATCCGGCGATGACCGAATCGGTCTCATCGTCCGTGAGCACCAAAAAGTGGGAGAATTGCTTTTGAATCTCGCCGCGAAAAGCATCCGCGGTCCAGGGAACACAGGGGGCGGGATAACATCGGCGTTCAATGTCTAGAATCGCGGCCAAATCGTCTTCCGTCGCCGGTCGAACCGAAAAGTTCTCTTCGCTCATTGGCCGCGACTCTAGCACAACCGTTCAAGGGATAATACTGGCCGCCAGGGGTGCTTCGGCTTGGTCAAGAGTATCGAAATCGGGACTGTAGGTGACACTCCAATCGATTCGAATACCCCGACTGACCAGCTCGATCGGGTGGAGGTTCAGAGCCGGAAAAACTCCAAGCCCACCAATATGATGGGGCTGCACCGTGATAGTCTCCGAAATCATGGCTGGGCAGCGAAGCTTATCGAAGGTCGTCGTGTCTTTGTATCGGTGAATACAGGGCTGAAGTCGTTTGTCACCAGCCAGCGCGGACACGGTACCCACGACCTTGACCTGCATGGCGTAGTCATTGGGGTTCACCAAATGAAGTTCGCCCAAGGCAAACAGGGGGAATTGTTGGCGCTGATCCATTCCCACTCCCCTTTCTTGGGTATAAAAGGCGGTCAGCGGCGCCACCTCGGGACGTGTCTTGAATTCGAGACACCCTTCGTACTGGTTTGAATACAGTTTAATGATAAGGCTCATGGGCTTTGTAAAGAGAGCACCGTCCAGAAACCGACGTCCCAGCTCCAGCTCCGCATGGCCGGCCGAATTGTTAGCCAAAGGTAGAGTGGCGGACAGCGCTTTGAATAGACCACGCTCCGCACGCACGCCCACCTCGACTTTGAAAGAGGGCATTGAAATGGCTCCTTCAAAGACAATTTTGGGGTGGGCACCGGACGCCAAGTTAAATTTGAGATCCGGCATTTCAACGCAGCGCCCATTTGCACTGCCTGCCTGAAACTCCTTGGCGGTACGCTCAAAGCTTTGGGAGATGGCGGCATCCGCCAGTTTGATTCTGCGCAGCACCGGTGAACCCAGCAACGTGGCCTGACTGGCTTCGCGATCCAAAGTTATTTCGATTGCATCGCCCGCCTCGGGATTGGCCAGCGCCTGGCCACGCAGCACGAGAATTCCATCGGCGGTGTACCCACGGGCTTCAAATACGCCATCTTTTTCGACATGAAGATCTTTTAAAAGATCGGCGCGGGTCGAAACCGGCTGTGACAGGCCGAGCACGGGAATGCTTTCGCGCATTTCCTCTTTGCCTGCCGGCGTGTGATAGGTCACCTGAACATTCCGAACCAGAGCGGCGCTGGGCTGATCCTTTTCGGTTTCAGCGGCTTTGATTCCCAGTTTCATATCTTTTCCGCACCCGGCGAATACCAGGCTGAATGCCACTAAACCCATGCTTAAATTACTTTTTGTCGGTTTCATTTCAATCCCCTTCGGAAGCGACCATGAGCAACCGGCATGCCATTGGCTGCCTTGGATTGCCGTGATTGCTGTGCTAGAAACATGGGCATGGCGGAACCAAAGAAAATCGTGGAGTTTGAAGAACGAGAGATCACGAGCGAGCTGGATACCCTTCGACACAGCTGTGCCCACATCATGGCGCACGCGGTAAAGCGGCTATACCCTCAGGCTAAGTTCGGTATCGGGCCGACGATCGAGGACGGCTTCTATTACGACATGGAACTCGACCACCAGCTTACGCCGGAAGACCTGCCCCGCATTGAGGCCGAGATGACCAAGATCATCGCCGAAAACAATGCCTTCGAGCGGTCGGAAATGTCGGCTGCCGAAGCGACCGAGTATTTCAAGAAGCTGGACCAGAACTTCAAAGTCGAAATCATTCGTGACATCGGCGCTCCCGTTTGGAGCCTTTATAAGGAGGGCGACTTTGTCGACCTTTGCCGTGGGCCCCATATTGGCAAAACCGGCTGGATCAAGGCCTTCAAGCTGCTCTCAATAGCCGGCGCCTACTGGCGTGGCGACCAGAAGAAGCAGCAGCTGCAGCGCGTGTACGGCACCTGCTTCAAAACGCCAAAGCAGCTGGCGGATTACCTGTTCATGATCGAGGAGGCCAAAAAACGCGACCACCGCAAGCTGGGCACCGAGCTCGACCTTTTCAGCTTTGATCCGGTGGCCCCCGGCAGCCCGTTTTTTCATCCCAAGGGCGCGGTGCTGTACAACCGCCTGGTGCAGTACATTCGTGATCTTTATAAGCCGTTCAACTATCTGGAAATCATTACGCCTCAGATTCTGGACGTTTCGCTTTGGCACAAGTCGGGGCACTACGCGAACTACAAAGAGAATATGTATTTCACCGAAGTCGAAGAACGCGAGTTCGCCGTCAAGCCTATGAACTGCCCGGCTTCGACCTTCGTTTACTCGAGCAGCAAACGCAGCTACCGCGAGCTGCCACTCAGACTGGCCGACTTCGGCCGCCTGCACCGCTTCGAGCCTTCGGGCGCGCTGGCTGGCCTGACTCGCGTACGCACGTTCTGCCAGGACGATGCGCACGTGTTCTGCACGCCCGAACAGATCGGCGGCGAGATGTCGAATCTCATCGACATGATCATGAAGACCTACAAAGTCTTCGGCTTCGGCGAGGTAAAGGTGTTTTTGTCGACTCGGCCGGAAAAACGCGTGGGCTTGGACGAGGTCTGGGACCAGGCGGAAAAAGGCCTCGAGGAGGCACTGAAGGCCAACAAGGTCGAGTACAAGGTCAACCCGGGCGACGGCGCGTTTTACGGCCCCAAGATCGACTTCATCGTGCACGACGCGCTCAAGCGCGGCTGGCAGCTGGGCACGATTCAGCTCGACTTCACCCTGCCCGAACGCTTCGACCTGAAATACGTCGGTGCCGACAATTCGCCACATCGGCCAGTGATGATCCATCGCGCGGTGCTGGGGTCCATCGAGCGTTTCATGGGCGTGATCATCGAGCATTTCGCAGGCGCTTTTCCCTTCTGGATTGCGCCGGTTCAAGCGGTCGTGGTGCCAGTGGCCAACGACCACTTGCCGTACTGCCGAGAATTGCTTGCGGCGCTTAAAGCGAAGGGCATTCGCGCCGAGCTCGACGACCGCAACGAAAGCATGGGCGCAAAAACGCGCGACATTCAGATGCAGAAAGTTCCGATGATGCTCGTGGCCGGTGGCCGCGAGGTCGAGAGTGGGTCGGTTTCGGTGCGAAAATATTCCGAAAAGGCGAGCACAACGATGACCCAGGCCGAGCTGTTCAAGCAGATGTCCGAGCTCGAAGCCGTCGGGCACCCTTATGCCAAGTAAGGGCCGGCTGCAGTGGGGCCAGATTTACGACAATATATACGGGTTCATCAGACTCACCACCACTGAAGAGGCGATCATCAACTCGCCTTATTATCAGCGGCTGCGGTGGATCAAGCAGCTGGGGTTTGCGACTTATATTTTCGATGGTGCCGAGCACACCCGCTTCGCGCATGCCATAGGCGCGATGCACTCGGCCGACCAGATGGTGCGCGCCATTGGCCGCCAGGTGCCCGACGAGAAGCTGTTTGACCCCAAGGCAATGGATGCGCAGTCGGTTTTTCATAAATCGATTCGCATCGCGGCGCTACTGCATGACATCGGCACGTTTCCGTTTTCGCATTCGATTGAGGGGTCGTACATCAAGTATGGCCAAAAGCTTGAAAAAAAAGGGAAGCTTCCGGGCAAGCAGCTGCCCAACAACCATGAGCACCTGGGCTCGTACATCATCAAGAACAGCGATTTTCCGGGCGGACTGACCCGCATTTTGAAAGAAGGCGGCTTCGACTCGGCCGCGCTTTCGAAATACATCAAGGGCGACTCGCCCAACATGGTGGCCAATCAGATTCTGCATTCCGATCTGGACGCCGATCGCATGGATTACCTGATTCGCGACGCCCACCACACGGGAATCAAGTACGGCCACATTGACCGCGACTATATTTTATATCATCTCGCGACCTTCAAGTCGGGCGGCAAAGAAGCGCTGGGCGTGAAGGAAAACGCCCTGCATGCGGTTGAAGATTTTCTGATCGCGCGCTTTGCCTGGTATTCCCAGGTAGTGCGCAACTCCAGCTCGTCATTTATCAGTTTCATGAGCTGCTCGATATGGCCGGCTCGGAGCCCGAGAAATTTTTTGGGTTCAACGACGTTTACTTCATGTCGCGCGTGCAAGAGCTATATCTGTCAAAACAGATCAAAGACCCAAACCTGAACGAGCAGATGCGCATGCTGATTTTCCGCATCGCACCGCACACGGTAAGACTGCCCGAAAGCGCGCACCGAATCATGGAAGTGGATGCCAACGGCAAGATTCCCGGCAAAGAGGCCGCGATTCGCAAACTCGAGGTGAAGGTTCAGGAGATTGAGCAGCTCTTCAAGAAGCACGGCAAGGGCACCGAGTGGATCATCGCCGATATTCCCCATAAAGATATCACGTTCACAGCCGACATTCAGACGATCAACCGCAAGCGGGATTCGGACAATATTTACGGCGAGCGTGACCCGATCAAAGTGATCGACAAGAACGGGAAGCCGTCGCTGCTGATTGAACGCGAGAACTCGCTGGTGGGGCGGCTGTCGAAAGTCGTGAACTTCATTCCCAATATTTACGCCAACTCCGCGGCGCTGACACTGTTGCGCGAGAAAAAGCTGCTGCCCAGGGAACCGCAAGCCGCACAGCCAGGCGACTGTTAATCGCAGTTGCGACCCGATCGCCGCGGGTCAGTTACCCGGCGTATAGGCGCAGTTGGCGCGGCCCTGATCGTCGGCGGTCAGGATTTGTTTCACCTCGCCAGCGCCTGAAGGATCGAAAAAAACCTGGGGAAACATTACCGTGGCAATGACGGGATTGTTCGGGTCGGCGTTCACGTCAGGGCAAGCGGTAAATGGTTTGGCCTGGTTTGGGCGTCCCAGGGGCCCACAGGTATGGTCGAGGCCGAGCAGATGGCCGAGCTCATGGACCGCGATACTTTGCATATCGGGAAAACGGCCCGCGCTTGCAACGTAGAAGTTCACGTAGTTGAATTCCATGATGGCGTTAAAAATTGTCGCCAGGCCCCCGTTGTTGTTTGGCGTAAAGCAAGTCGTCGTGACCGCGATGGCAGCCGCATTATGGGTCCAGTTCGAAAAGCGCTTATAGAGAACCGTGCCGTCCGCCAGCGTGCCCGAACCGCACGTAGGCGTGGACTGCGCGTTTGAAGAGATATTGCCGCCGCCAGGCGGCCCCATATCGAACATGTTGAAACTTTTCGAAGCCTGAAAAAAAGTATTCCAGCTCGCCCCGCCCGCCTGGATCGCGTTAACTTCAGAAGGGTCAAAGTCGCCGACATGCAGCGACACCTTTGCCGGGGTGGTGGCCCAGTGTCCTTGAATCGTATTGGCCTCGGTAACGGGAAGCACGCAGGCCGTGACCACAGCGCCACCTCCGGAAGCATTGACGCTCGATTTTCCCCCTTTCGGCGCACAGGCAGTCACGACGAGCAAAACCAGGACGGCAGAAATGCCGCTCAGCACTACATCATTCGTAGACACGAACGCACGACGGTTATTTACCAGTGACAATAAGCCCCCTAAAAAGCGCGAATATCCCTAGAGACGATTGTCCTTTATTTGACAATTTTAATCAAATATTATGCAAGGCATTGTAACCACTGCCGTTATTTTCACGAAAATTCCCGATTGGTTCGGAAATGCCTGGCTGTAGAGCGTTTTCGATATCCTGGCGCAAGAGCTGCGCAAGGCGAAGATGGCGTGCGCTTCGAGGTTGACCCAGCAGAGCTGCCACCGTTTTTGCGACTCGGGCCAGCTTCAAACGGCCCCGATCGGTGGCACCACAGCTCACCTGACTCCAAAGTTCGGATGGATCGACATCGCTCGCCGCGGCACCGGAAATGTTTCGCAGCCTGGGCTCCCAATCTTTGGGATCGGAAAGCTCACTGACAAGAGATCGGAGATCAGCCGGTATCTTGATCAAGGGCACTTCAAGGTTTCGACTGCCGACCACGACGATCACATCGAAGCGGTCCGATACCGGGCCCGATAACCTGGCCTGATAGGATTTTCGCCGCGTCTGACCGCAGCGGCAATGCTTATGGGGTGTGTGCCCACAGGGGCAGAGATTGGTGCTCGCAAGCAGCTGAAACCGCGCGGGCAACACGGTTCGAAATTTAGCCCGCTGCAGACGCACGAAGCCCTCATCGAGCGGCTGCCGGAATGCCTCGAGCACATCACGGTGATATTCGAGCAGCTCGTCGGCGACCAGCACCCCCAGATGAGCGCGGGTGAGCTCGCCGGGCAGTACCTGACCCGAGGTCAATAGAGCACCCTCAAGTGCCGCGCGCGAGATACTGGTCTGAAGATTCACGACCGGCCGCCGGCATAGCGGCCCGGAGTCGGTGCGGTTGAGAAAGGAATCGCCAAAGGTTCTTAGGACTGCAGCGCGCTCGGCATCGGCAGAGGCAGAAAGCGGCAACGAACCTTCGCAAATCGCGCGAATCAACATGCTTTTACCCATGCCGTGTGGCCCCGCGAACAGACAGTGGTGCTGACCGGCAATGGCAACCAGCGCTGCAATGGTGCCCAGTGGCTCGCCTTGAACCTGCGCAAGCGTGTCCAGCGCACGCGGAGGCGCATAGGCGGAAACAGGGGTATCGAAGAATCGAACTTGTTTGACGGACTGGGGAAGCATGCGTCCCGAGGCTTCGGAGAGCTGACAGAATGCCTCTGTCAGTGAGCTGGCACCGCAAAGCTCTGCCAGCGCGGAAAGCTCGGGCACGGCCATACAAAGAGTACGAACGTCGCTCTCGTGCGCGATGAGCAAAAGTGGCTCACCGCTTTTTTCGCGGACCAGGCGCGCGGTTTTTGTGAGCCAGTCGGCGATCGCCGGCAGCCAGCCACAAGGTCGCACGGCGCCTGAGAGGGAAAGCTCGCCCAACGCCAGTACATTAAGAGGTGCCACACGCTCACTGCTCGCCCCCAGGATGCCCAACGCCATGGCCAGCTCGTAGTGACTGCCCCATTTGGGCAGATTCGCGGGCAGAAGATTGATCGTCACCTTGCGCGCCGGCCACTCGAACCCCGAATTCACCACTGCTGCACGAATGCGTTCGCGGCTTTCCTGAGTCAGCGAGCTGGGAAGGCCGACTAAAGAAAACGCCGGCAGCTGACAAGCAAGATCGACCTCGCAGAGAACCGCATGTGGGTCGAGTCCGAGCAAAGCACAGGAATGAATTGAATAAACCATTTAGTGGGAAACCTCTTTTGTTCTGAGGTTCCCCTTCTTCACCGGCTGTGCCAGACGTGGCAAAAATTTCCCAAAAGAGCGGACCTCGCGGAGTCTTTAATGAATTCGGGCATTTTAAAGATCTAAATAAAACGGGCGGTTATCCGATAAGTTGACTGAACTGGTCAGATTATGCAAAATAGAATGCTCAAAGGGGTACTATATTGGGTTTGGGGTTTGAGTTTTTCAGGGGGTCCATCTGACACGCGAGACGTTTAACGCCATCGGTGTACTGATGCGCCCAAAAATCGTGATGTTTGCGCTTTTCGGACTGCTTGCAGCCGGATGCCCCAATGGGGCCGGCTCCGGTGCGGGAACAACGACGAGCGGCAGCTCGAACTCTTCGACAGCCGGAAAAGTGTCGCCGACACTGGGCACGACCACGACCACCAAGACCACGTCGACTCCGACCAGCGATCCGCAGTGCACGGTGTTTCAAAACACGCCAAAAGATCTGACCGCATGCATTGGCTGCAAACAGACGCTTTGTCCCTGCACCGTGCCTGATCCGACACAGAAAAGCGGCTGCGCCATTGGCGGTACTGACATCTCGGGCTGCACGGTCGACCTGAATCAGCTGGTGCAATGCGTACACAATAACCTTGCCGCAGCCGGCGGCCCTTGCGTGGGCTTGAAATGCGGCGATGGACAGATTGCCGATTTCAATGCCTGCCTGTGCCGCGATGCCTTGCCCTCGGTTTCGATTGGACCGGCGCCGGGACAGGACGACACGGGCACTCCTTATCTGGAGCCGGGCTTTTTCGTGTCTGAGCGCTTCTGCTCGGCCAATACGGTCAGGGCTTCCAACGCCAACCTTGCCACCAGTGTTCCTACGCCAAATCTTGGAGCGTGTCTTTTGGATCTGTCGGGTGGCAACACAGGCAGCACCCCTGATCCCGGCACTCCACCAACTTATGGCCAGCAGGCGCCCGCAAACGTATTTGCCGATGTGGGTTATCTGCGCTGGGACCTGGGTGTCGATGCTTCGCAGTACAGCCCGGGGTTCGCCATACGCGAGTCAAAATCATTCACGGGTACCTGGGCCACGTTTCCGGTCACCTTGAGCATGTACTACCAGCTGAAGCCAAACACGCTGGCGACCTCGACGACCGTGAAGGTCACCGACTGCGCGGAACACTTTTCAGGCTTTAATCTTCCTTCTTCAACTACGTTTACGCTCTCTTCGGACACCGACTGCGACATCGCGAGACCGGATAATTTTGGTGCCCGAGCGCCAAAATCGGTTCCTCTGCTTCCGAACGGCGCAACCGGAACGGCGCAGGTTCCGAATATCTCGATCAATGGCACCTCTGCAAACAAGAATGAGCTGGCATACAGCGCTACGGGCATTCTGCCTGCTTTTCAGGTGAACCCGGCTGGTGGCGAAGTGCTGAACACGGGTCCGGATGGAACCGGATTCGGGCTGGCCAAAGAGATTTCCAACAATGGCGGCGCCGGCGGAGCTGGTGGAATCGGCATTTCGCCTGTCCTTGCATCGCCGGCCGGCACCGACACAACTGCGACGACCGGCACCGCGATGCTTTCGAATATCGGCTACTATAAATATACGTGGGGGCCTTTTCAGGTTAACCGCCCCCCATTGACCAACGGCACAAACGGTGGCCCTGCCGGCTCAGGTACTGTTTCGGGTCGTATCGCGGTCAATATGAATCTTGGCTATAATCCATTATCGGCCGTGGAGTCCAGTGCGCTATCGCAGGATTCAGTTACGGGCGCCCTCCAGACGCGCGACTGCGGTGTAGCGTCGGTGCCCTTCTCCTGCATCATCACGACCGCATACCGCTCACCAGGCGGCGGAGTGCTGAGCCAGTCGTTTGCGCCTGTCTTCACGAATACGCATTCCGCTTCAACCGTCATGGCATTGCCTGAGGGCGTAACCGCGGTTAGTACCCCGAGGATCATAGAGGATGTCTCGCAACTTGATGTGACTACCGGCCGAATCCACTCGCCGGCCAGACTAAGAACATTTGTGCGCGCCAACGACGGCAATATTTATATGTCACGTTTTGAAAATGCCACGTGGCATCCCTGGATGAGCCTGGGGCGACCCTGGATGGCTGATCCCAATACCGCAACATTTCTGACCCTAACCCACGGCCTTGCACCGCCGTATCTTCCGATTACCGGGTACGGCTCTGGAACGAATCCGGGGGTCACGGCAGCCTGGCCTTTGGGCAATGCAACTGCAAGCTCACTGCTGGCTGGGGAATATAACCAGGGTGGCGGCAATCAAAACAACGGACTGAGCATTGCCGGAGAACCCGTGGTCGCCTCGTTCATGGACAAAAACAGGGTTTATGCGAACATGGGCGGAACGTCGGCCGGTGCGCCGCTGGATATCCTGAGCATCGCCATTGTAGCGGCGGGCGCGGGTGGCTGTCCTGCTGCCACTACGTGTCTTCGAGTTACTTTTGGCGCAGGCGAAAACCCCGGCACATTGACGAACATGTTGCCCAAGGAATCGATTTACTTGAATGGATTTGCGTTAACTGCTCCAGGCGGCTTTACCTTGAACTCAGTCGTGAATAATGCAGCCCAGCCTTTTAGAATCGTAAGCGTCAACGCGAACGATATCCTGCTACAGGATATTCCAACCGGCACCACGCTCACGCAGGGCACGGGCCTGACCGGCAGCGCAAAGATTACCCAGTATCCGGACTCCCTGCCAAACTACGGAATCATCGGCGTCTTTGTTCGCGTTTCGCATCTGCATTCAACAGATGGGGCTTTGGGCAGATGGCACAACACGGTTTGGTATACGATGTCCAAGAGCGTTCATAGCAAAATTATCGCCGGGACGGCGTTGGATTTTGATGATCCGCAAAACTGGACCCCCTGGATGCTGGTACAGGAGGGAGCAAGGGACGACACCTTCCGAATTCAGGGCAACCCCCTGGTTATTGTGCAAGCAAACGCGCCGAATCTGGATGGATCCCATCTGTGCCCCGCCGACAGCAGTGCGCTTAAGCCACTTTGTACCGATCCGGGAAACAGGGCATATCCCGTACTGGAAAACGCGAACTTTTTCATCTTTGGTACGGGGTCCTTTAATAAAACCGGCCTGGTAGCTGGTCGCTTTACCATGCTGCACCCGCCGGTCGGACCAACGGGAACGACGGTGGTGGCAGTCAAACCCTCTGTGAATGCGTTCACGCCCCCCGACCAGCTGGGTGTCGCCAAGACATTCCCGGTAAACACGGCCATGAACATGCATTCCAACTGGTTCAACTACGGCGTCGAAATATTATCGACCACCATAGATATCGGCGCCAGGCTTACCTCCGGAATTACGCCGGCTACTCCGACGAGAGCTTTTGACGTAGCGACCGCAACCTTGGATTACCCCGTGGGTGGGGCCTATCCGAATGGGCTTGGAGCTTTCGGTATTCCCTGGCAGCCTGTAGGTTTCTCGAATCCCTCAGGGGTCGGCGGCGTGCAGGGTAGCGGAGTTACCAGCGACTGGACCGCCGCACCGGTGACAGGCCTGACAAATGCGGTCCGGCTTTTCGCGGTGGATCTTAATACTTCGGAAAATCCCTGCTTTGAAGTGGAACCCAGCGATACCAGCAGTCCACCTCCTAACCAACTTACCTATTTTCCCAACGGCGGAGAAGCCAACGTGAACACGCTTGTTTCGCCATGCCTTTACAAAAAACACGTGGCTTGGGAGGAATACGATATCGCGGGCGGGCCTGCCCCCTTTATCACCTATAGGTGCCAAGGAATCTATACGGGCGCACCGTTCATAAAACCGAATGTAAGTCCGGTCGCACCGAAACGGCAACCCTACGCGATGGGTTTCGTAGGCTCGTTGCATGCCATTAATATCAACAACTCTCCCAATCCCGATGCCCTTGATCCGATCGGAAAAACTCTGGTGCCCGGTGGCAAGTTCGGCCATATGCTGGTATTCGGGCGCGCTACGTGCCCCGATAAAGCCCGTTGCGACGACGTCAACCCCAGCGCGGCTTATATGGCGGTAAGTGATACAACCGAATGCACCGCCGCCTTTCCCGGCGGCGCCACCGTCGGCGACCCACTGCCTTACACCAACCCCGAGACCGCAGATCACCCGGTTCCCCAAAATGTCATGTATTACGGTGGCGAGGTCTACGGCTGGGGGCGTGTTACAGGTGTCGCGGCCGACCCGGATTTCAAGAACGAGATTCTGCTGCAAAAAACAGTCGGAACCACGCTTATCACGCCGTTCAATACGACGGCTGACGTAATCCCGATTTTTTCAAACGCGCTGCGCCTGCAGAACAACGACGCCTCGCTGTTTTTCTTCACGCGCGACGTGACGGGCAATATCTCGCATGGATTCTGGGAAGGGCAGACGGATCCGGTGACCAATCAGATTTCCGGAAGCCGGGATTTCACCATCTTCAGCTCGGGCGCCTTCACGAACTAGGCTGCTATTTTTTGCCGATCATCTTGTCGCGGGCGGCCTGTATGAGCAAGACTACGTGGTGGGCTCGCTTTTGGTAACCCTTGCCGGCCGCCGCAAAACGGTCCGGATGATATTTTTTGAGCAGCTTTTTGAATGCCGCTTCCACTGCTACCGGCGGTGAGTTCGCGGCGATGCCCAGTATTTCGTGCGGAAGCGCCTCGGTGCTCCAGCTGGGAAGAGCGGACTCGAGCTGGGGTGCCGCTTTTTCCTCTGGCTTGGCTTCGGCGGCCGATTTCGGGGGCGCTGGCTCGACACGAGACATGGTTCGCGCGGCGTTCGCCCGACGAATCGCGGCGTGCACATTCATGCTGTCGAAGTTCGTCGCCGCGTTCTGAGCCAGGTTTTTTTGCCTTCGCCGAAACACGATCAGCGACACGACAATCAGGACGAGCACCATTCCCTGGGCAATTCCAAAGGCACGCACCGATACGCGGTTTCCGAACATGAATTTATTTTACCTCTCGCGCCAGGCGTTGGCCATGGCCTAGTTTTCGCATTCGGCGCAACTCGTGGTTCACAACGTAAACCGGGCACTCCTGTTTCTTGCGCTGGCCGCCCTGGTGTCAGTAGTAATTTCGGAAACCCATCGCCGTCCGATGCCCTGGCTCAACGCCAGGGAACATCGACGCCGGACTGCCCCGGTCGAGCGCCCGGGGCCCTGGCCCGTACCGAACTATTTTCGGGACTGGCGGTCAGCCTTTCTGGCGGCCAATCGCGATTCAGACAAGCAGGGACTGGTGCGTGGAATTTTTCTTGGCGATGCCACTGCCCTTGCGCCGCAGGCTCATGACGTCTTCATTTCGGCGGGCCTGGCTCATTTATTATCGGCCAACGGACTGAAATGCTGGGCCGTGGCGACCGCTTTCAGAAGCGCCCTGGCTTTTGCCCTTTTTCTGGTCTCGACTCAGCTTCCAGGAATTCTTGCGCTTCGAGCCCGGACCATGCTGGCGCCGCTGGCTCGGCTCGGCGGCAGCTGGCTGTTCTGGCTTTGGACCAGCCAGTCCCCCGCCATCACCCGGGCCGTGCTGCTGGTGACCGCAAAAATGCTTTTGAACGCGGTTGAGCTGCGCGTGGATTTTTTTCTTCTGCTGGTCGTGCAATACCTTTGCTCTTTGATCGTGGCGCCGTCGCTTTGGCACAGTCCGGGCTTTCAGCTTTCTTATGGGTGTATTGCCGGCATCATCTGGTTTCCCCGGCTGCTTCGTCGCTGGCGGCCCCAGAGCAGCCGCTGGAAAACCACGCTTTGGAACTACTTCACCATAAGCACCGGAGCGGTATTGGGTGGACTGCCTTGCTGCCTGCTGGCCTTTGACGAGGTGAACTTCATGAGCCTGGCCACGAGCTGGTTCGCCGTGCCACTGGTGACCCTGGTCATCGTACCGCTTGGCCTGGTCCAGATGCTGCTGCTGGCGCCGGGGTTGGGTTTTGAGAACCAAGCCTGGAGCCACGCGGTCATTGGGTGGCTGGGAGCAGCCGCGGCCACGGTGGCGGGGCTTGAGCGGCAGCTGCTCACCGGCTTGCTGCGGGGTTAAAGCGGAATCTCCATTCCTTCCCTGGAAAAAACGACGTCCAGCCCTGGGTTGGCGCTTCTGAGTTTTTTTTCGATTTCGCCCAGAATGGTGTCCGACTTTACCGGGTCGTGATGAGTCAGGATGAGCTTTTTAACGCCCCCGGCTTTGGCCATCTCGAT
>JACQAW010000047.1 GCA_016194725.1 Deltaproteobacteria bacterium | reverse complement strand
TGGCTCCAGCAGGCGCTCGCGCTCTATTTCCGGCTGCGGGTCTCGAGGACCATCGAGGCCGGCCCGTTCGAGTTCCACGACAAGATCCCGCTCAAGCGCAACCTGGCCGCCGCCGGGGTGCGAGTGGTGCCCCCGGGCGCTGTGCGCTACGGCGCGTTTCTCGAGCCGGGCGTGATCGTGATGCCGGCGTACGTCAACGTCGGCGCGCGGGTGGGGGAGGGCACGCTGGTGGACACCTGGGCCACGGTGGGCTCGTGCGCGCAGATTGGCGCCAACGTGCACCTGTCGGGCGGCGTGGGCATTGGCGGCGTGCTCGAGCCGGCACAGGCCAGCCCCGTGGTCGTGGAAGACGGAGCCTTCATCGGCTCGCGCTGCATTGTCGTGGAAGGCGTGCGCATCGGCCGCGAATCCGTGCTGGGCGCGGGCGTGGTGCTCACAGCCAGCACCAAGATCGTCGACGTTCGCGGCGCCACGCCAGTGACCACGACGGGGTCTATCCCTGAGCGCGCGGTGGTGATTCCCGGAATGCAGCCGAAAAAATTTCCGGCAGGCGAGTTCGGCGTGCCGTGCGCGCTGATTATTGGAACGCGCAGCGCTTCCACCGATCTCAAAACCTCGCTCAACAGCGCCTTGCGCGACCACGCGGTGCCCGTGTGAAGCCATGGTGAGCGCTGACGCCGCCGCATCGGTAGGCAAGCTCGACAAGCTGCTCGAGCACGGGCGCAAGACCGTTTGGAATCCGGCGCAGGACGTGGACTGGGCGGCCAGCTCGAAGGCGCTCGAAAAATTATCGGCGGGCGACCGTCAGGCGCTGCGCTCGGTGTTGTCGCTGGTCTATTACTCCGACTCGCAGGGACGCGAAATCCTGACCTCGATGTGCCGCGGGCTGGATCGCGACCCGGGCAGCCGCGAGCATCCGCTTGCCGAAAAAGCGCATGAGTTTTTCGTGCAGCAGATGGACGACGAGCATCGACACGCCACGGGCTTGCTGCTGCTCTTGGATCGCATGAGGTTTGAGCTCGAGCCACGAGCGTTTTCGCACCGGTTCTTGTCCAGGTTTCTGGTAGCCGACCGGCTATTTGATGCAAAGCTGGTTTTGCTCTACTGGTACATCGAGGTGCTCGCCAAGGAGATCTTTGTCGAGCTCAAGAAGAAATTCCCGGAAACTTACGTGGACTCGCTCTTCACGCGCATCATCCGCGACGAGGCCCGGCATGTCGGGTTTGGCGAAGTTTTCATTCCCACTCACGTGGCCACGACGCAAAAGCTCAAGCGGCCGCAGATGGCCACGGCCTATTACGCGACGGCGGCGGCGCTGCCCGGCTTGTTTCGCGTCAGTCATTACGCGCGCGCGGGGGCAAGGCTTGGCCTGGACCTGCGCGGCATGTTCAGCAATGGCATGAACGACATCACCGACAAGGCCCTTCGCCTGCCGGCGCGCCAGCGGTTTCTTGACCTCAAGCGCCCCAGCATATGGGCGAGTGCACTGCTCTAGCTGTTGGCATCGCGCTTGTATCTTGTGTGGTCATGCATTTTTCGGAAACGCCGCCAGTCGACGAAGTTGAGGCCTATTACCAGCGCGCGGCGCAGTGGCTGCTGCCCTTTTTAAGCGGGCGCACCGCATTTTATTCGCGAGTCCCCGGCGCGGCTTTCGAGAGAATGGACGGGCCGCCGCCACCTGACGCAGTCGAGCTGCGCGTAGCAAATATTCGCACCCGGACGCCGCTGCGGCCCGACTGGCTTGCGCTGCGGTTGCGCAGTGCCACCCAGCCCTGTTGGAATCTTTGTGCTGCCGCCGAAGCCACCCAGCAGCTGCTGACCGAGCTGGGCTTTGAGTTTTTCTGGAAAGTCTCGGGCACCGGCGGGCTGCATGTTTTGCTGCCGGTGCAGGCCCGCTACGGCTTTGGCGCCGTGGCTGACTTCGCGCGAATGCTGGCCGAAATCGTCGTCTCGCGCGTGCCGGGCGCCGCCACGACACAGCGGCAGCCCGGCTCGCGCCGGGTGTGCATCGACGCCGTCGCGAATGGTCGTGATGTCATGCTGCTGCCACCGTTGTCGGTGCGCGCGCAGATGCCTGCGCGCATCTCGTTGCCCCTGGCCTGGGGCCAGCTGCACCAGGCGTTGTCGCGAACCGGCTCCTGTCCGGAATTCGACCTGACTATTTCGCCCGAGCTGCTTTCCATGGGGGGGATTCTCGCGCAGCGCGCGCTGCTCAACCCCAATGACCTCGAGCCCGGCTTCATCGCGCTCGAAAGCGCATTGCAATCTGCAAGCTAGCCGAGAGGTCTATGGAAAATATTTAGTTTTGCCACGTGCAGTTTGACATTCGCACCGACTTTTGCAAAAGATGATCTCGCTTTCCCCCACAACTGAATAGGGTCTTTGATGTCGGATCGCCAGCAGCGCAGTTCCAACATACGCAGTACCAGCGCGCGGACCACGAGGAATCGCGGGATTCAAAAACTCAAAGACGAGTTTTTCAGTCTGGCGGCGCACGAGATTCGCACGCCCATCACCGTCATTAAGGCGCAGGCCCAGCTAGCCGAACGCTTTTACGCGCAGGGAAAGCTGCACGGGGAACTGATGGAAAGGACGCTGCGAACGTTTGTCCATGAGTCCGACCGTCTGGCACGGTTGTGCACGGACCTGCTCGACGTGGCCCGGCTGGACAGCGGCTGCTTTGAGGTGCACGCCTCGCGCTTCGATCTGGTCGAGATGCTGCGGGAGCTGATTGCCAAAGCGGATAGCCGCTGCGATATTCACAGAATAGATCTGGACGCGCCGTCGCCGGTCGAGGTTTGGGCCGATCGCGGGCGCTGCCAACAAGTGTTCAGCAACCTGCTCAATAATGCGATTCGCTACAGCCCTCGTGGGGGTAATGTGACGGTGACCGTGCGCTCGGGCGAAGGCGGCAGGGCCACGGTGGCGGTGCGCGATCAGGGCGTGGGCATCTCTCGTGACAGGCTGAAAAATATTTTCCGGCGTTACGATCAGGGCCAGCAGACCGGGCTGCGTGGACCAAATGGTTTGGGCCTCGGTTTGTATCTGTGTCGTGAGGCTTTGCGGCACATGGGTGGGAATATTCGGGTGAAGAGCGCGGGCGCGGGGTTGGGCTCGGAGTTTACGTTTTCGTTACCAATGGGGAGCACTGGGGATGAATGAGCGAATTTTGCTCGTCGAAGACGACGGGGCAATCATGGAAACGCTGGCGATGTTTTTGCAGTACGAAGGTTACGAGGTCTTGCGCGCACGCAACGTGGAGCGCGCGCTGGAGGTGCTGGAACACGCGACGCCCCAGCTGGTGTTGCTCGATTACATGTTGCAGGACGATACCGCCGAGCCGGTTATCGCGGCGCTGCGGGCGAAACACGGCGACTGCGTGCGCGTGATTCTTTTGACAGCGGCCGACGACCCCGTGGGCAAGGCGCGTGACAGCGGAGCGGACAGCGTGGTGGCAAAACCATTTGAGCTGGAAGTGCTGCTGCGTGCGATATGCGATACCCTGGCCGGTGCGTGCAGTAAGGAGCTTCAATGGGGCTTCTGAAATTCGCAAGTAATAACGAGTAGTTGCTGATTGCCCCCGACGTTCTTTAGCGGCAGGTTGCACCAATAAGATTCGTTTGATATGGTGCGCTGCGACATAGACATACGAGGGGGAGATACGTATGACTTCAAAGCCAGGACAAAAACCAGCTGGGCAAGTACCGACACCGGGATTACGTAAGTTCGTAATCTATCACAATCCACGCTGCACCAAGAGCCGCGAAGCGCTTGACCGCCTTCGCAAAGCAGGGGTCGAGCCGAAGATCGTGGAATATCTGAAGACGCCAATTCAGCCAATCGATCTGGACCGCCTGCTCAAGCAAATGGGAATGCTGCCCGAGAAACTCGTGCGCAGAGATGAAGAGCGCTTCATCGACCTCGAGCTCGACATCAAGCCGCCCAAGTCACGTAACGCGTGGGTGAAAATTCTCGCGGATAATCCGGTGCTCATCGAGCGCCCGATCATCACTGACGGCACGCGCACGGTGCTGGGCCGCCCGCTTGAGAACGTCGACAAGCTTTTTATTCCGGTCAAAGCCTGAGCACCAAGCTTAGGCGGGCTCGGTGAGGCGCTTTGGGTCAAGCAGGCGCTTGATCTGGGTTTCGCTCAGCAGCTTTTGCTCGCGCACGATTTGCACGATTGATTTTCCAGTCTTCAGCGCCTCTTTGGCGACTTCGCCCGCTTTTGCATAGCCGAGCACCGGATTCAGCGCCGTGGCGATCTGCGAGGTATGTTCGGCATAAGAGCGGCACTTTTCGGTGTTCGCCTCAATGCCATCCACGCAGCGTTCGCGCATGGTTTTCAGCGCATTGGCCAGGATGTGCGACGACTCCGTTGCCAGCGCCGCCATGACCGGCATCATCACGTTCAGCTCGAGCTGGCCAGCTTGCATGCTGAAAGCCATTGCCGTGTCGTTTCCCAGTACCTTGAAGAGCACCTGATTCGCCATCTCCAGAATGGACGGATTTACCTTGCCCGGCATGATGCTCGAGCCCGGCTGCGCGCTGGGTAAGATGATTTCGGCCAGGCCGTTGGTGGGGCCCGAGCTTAGAAGGCGCAGGTCATTGACGATGCGGGTAAGCTCGAGCGCGGTCGCCCGCAGCGCATTTGAATAAAGCATCATGGGCAGCTGCGACTGCATGGCCATGCACATATTGGGCGCCAGAGTGAGAGCCGGGTCATGAAATAGTTTTTTGAGCTCTTTGAGAATCGCCGTGCGATAGCCCTTGGGAACGTTGATGCCGGTGCCCGCAGCTGAACCGCCAATACCCAGCTCGCGCAGATGAACCCGCGAAGCCTCGACAATCCGCGCGCAGCGCGCGATGGTGTCGGCGTAGGCCGAAAACTCCTGTCCCAGGCGAATGGGTACGGCATCTTGAAGATGCGTGCGCGCGGCTTTCAGCACGCCGTCGAAATCACGGGCCTTGGTGGCAAAACTTTCGGCAAGCCGCTGCAGTTCTTCCACGACTGGCGCGGAAAGCTGCAGCGTGGCCAGTCGCATGGCGGTGGGGAACGTGTCGTTGGTGCTTTGAGACATGTTGACATGGTCGTTTGGATTGACCGGCTCATACTTTCCAAGCGGGTGGCCCAGCAGCTTATTGGCTTTGTTGGCGAGCACCTCGTTGGCGTTCATGTTCTGCGAAGTGCCGGCGCCGGCCTGATACGCGTCGACGATGAAATGCTTCTCGAAGCCTTCCTTCAAAAGCGTGTCGACGGCTTTGATGATGGCGTTGGCCCGCTTGCGGTCCAGCGCTTTGGTGGTCGCGTTGGCGGCAGCCGCGGCCCGCTTGAGTTTCAAAAAGCTGCGAATCAGCGCGGGGTGCACCTGGGTATTGCTGATGGGAAAATTTTTGGAAGCCCGGTGGGACTGAATGCCGTAATAGACCTCGTCGGGAATCTGCTGCTCGCCCAGGCTGTCTTTTTCGATGCGCATAATAACTATTTGATATTCCGATTCATTTGGACTGTCAGTATTTTAATACCATGCGGTGTATTGATATCTGATTAATTAAGTACCGTATAGTTGTTAACGTCATCGAAAACACATGCTCGAGTTCCCCCCACTGCCCGCAATCCAAGCCAAGGGCAGAGAGCTCGTAAGAAGTTGCTGGCCCACCTGAAGCGTGACGGTGGCAATTCGCGTGTCACTCGCGTCAAAGCCGGTTCCGCTCCCATCGTTTCGTATTTTGGCCCTTTAAAATACCAGCCCGGGCAATTAGGTGCCGGTTCATCGTCGGTTGAGGTGGGCGTTGATGCCGGAATGTCCGTATCCCCAGCCACCATAAATTTCGTTGCAGCTGGTGGATTTGGGCTTTGGAAAGAAAAGCCGCTAAGGCTTGCTCCCGGCTTGATTGCGTAGAAGGCCGGAAGGAGATGGCCGCCACCGGCACCTTTTACATTCAGATTTTTCGTATTGGGATCGGGAGCAGACGTTATCCAATCGGTTTTACCTATTGTCGCTTCAAAATCTGAATGCCACTGGTTTGGTGATTGAATATTTGCAGGCTCCGGGGACGTCAAAACCAGGAAGCGTTTGAGCGGAATCGGCGAAGAGTTTGAGTTCTGGACTTTATAACTATAGGTATAGAGTTTTATTTGCGGATCCCATTTGACCGAAGCTACGACATTGGCCACCACGCTTGTGGGGGCTGGCGGGCAATAGTCGGCGTGCACGGAAAGCGCAACAAAAGGAGTCGCAAGCATTGATAGCAACGATGTGGTTAACTTCCGATTTTTTATTTTGCTCATAAGCACTCCAGTCTTCATTTATTTCTCGCTTTTATCATTTCGGTTGCACGTGCCAGTGATTGGCTGACGTTCCCGGTGCTTCCGCGCCGTAAAAGCTCAGATCTATAGATTGATCAACAACGTCAGAAAGAATCTGCTGCTCGGCAGTCGTCAGTGACTGCCAGCTCACATCCAAAGCGTGGCCATCACGATGCCCGCAGTGCGGGGTTTGCCAGTCGCGTTTAATATCAAAAAGCCCACCCCAGGAAAGTGTCGCTCCTTGCGACTCAATGATGCTTGCCGATGAAAAGGTTTTGGCCAGCACTTTGGTTTGAAATTTAGTAATCATGTTCTGAAGCGACGATTTGAAGACGCTCGTCGCGTAGAAACCGTCACCCGAATGACTTCCGATATTGAAGTACATCGTCAAATCACTGAGAGTCAGAAGATCCTTGAGCCTCACCTCAAAAATTAACGGATCAGCGGTAAGCGTTCCGCCATTCGGATCTCGCCCGCCAATATTCACCGCGACGTCGCCAGCAACTTCTGGCATGTAGACCGTGACCGAGGCTTTCTGCGAAAGGCCTTCCGAGCGTGTGCGTAGCATCGTTGTGGCCGCCGTTCTGTGGACCTTCGGCGAAGGCCATTGTGTAGGTGCACGGACCTGCCGGGTCGTTTGCGAGCGCGCCAGTTTCATCGACGCATTCGATTTGGACGATCCTCTTCGAACTTTGGAGTCCGGCCAGAGAGCAACCGCTGCCGCCAGCGAAAGTCGACGGCGGAACAACTGCGAGCAATCCTGGCATCAGCGACTGCTGGTCCATCACGTCCGTGTCGGGCAAAGAAACCTTCAGCTTATAGCTATGACCCACCTGAACCTGTACAGCCGTTCTGCTATTAGCGAAAATGGTCATTTGTTTGCGGTTATTTTGCATCCATTCAGGATAATCTGCTTCCCGCCGATGATCGCCTTGCCGTTGGTGGTCTTGCCAGTCAGGAAGAGCGCGTGGTCGATGCAGCGAACGCCGATGGACCTCGCATCGAAGCTGAGGAACAGGTTCTTGGCCTGATCGCCGGCCTTGCCGGGGCTCGCGGACTTCTCCCAATCCTCGGCCTCGCTGTCGCTTGATTGCCCGTTCGACGGAACGAGCTTCGACGAGATCGGCACGGCTTTGCCGGGGCCGAACTTAATCGAGCTTACGTCCACGGTCGCGGCGTCGAAGGTCTTCGAACTCTGAACGATGACCGTCACGTTCGCACCGGGACGTGCAGGATCGAACGGGCCAACTCCGCTGTTTCCGTCGGAGCTTCGCATCCGGATCACAACAGAGATCGTATTCGGTGCGGCTGGCGCCTGCGTCATTCCCGTCACCATGTTCTCGAGTTTTCCGCCGCTCGTGACCCAGCCAGGGCAATTCGGCTCGGGCTCATCATCCGTCGCAGTCGGCGTGGAAGTCGGTGGCGGAGTATCCCCTTCGACAAAGAACATCCCTACACCAGGAGGATTTGGGCTTTGGAACGAGAATCCGTTCAAGCTGTCTCCGGGTTTCAGGGCGAAGTACTTCGGGCGATAGCCCGATGTAGTGGGCGCCGGCGCTTTTACTCCGGGCGGATGGGAGAGATAAGTCGACCAGTTCATCCGTGGCCAACCCTCGTCCATATACCGGCCCCACCAGTTCGCCGGAGTCGTTGAGCTGTTAGGATTCGAATAGGTCGGAACAATGAACCGCTCAATCGACAGCATCGACGTCTTCGAGTTCTGCAACTTATAGCTGTACGTGTACAACTTGTTGTTGGCATCGTAGCTTGCGCTCGACGACACGGCGGCATCAATGCTTGTTGGCGGGGTCGTGCAATGATCAGCACGTGCTCCGACGGCGAAGAGCATTCCCGTTGTTATCCCTACTGCGAGTACTTTTCTCGCGTTAACTTTCTGATTCATAATTACTCCCATTTCGATTCCAAATTTGTCGCCCGTTAGCGCGGCATGATGTGCCAGTGGTTAATCGGGTTTCCATCTTGATCCACAGCTCCCGGGCTCTCCGGAGGATAGAACTTGATTGTCCTAGAGTCATTAACCACGGTTTCCAGGATGGCCTGCTCTTCATCGCTCAGGAATGACCAGTCCACGTCGAGCGCGTGGCCGTCGCGATGGCCGCAGTGAGGCGTAGACCAGTTCTTCTTGTAGTCGAAGAGGCCACCCCAAGCGAGCGAAGCACCTGTTCCAACAATCGCGTCTGGCGTTCCAAGGTCAGGTCTTGCCGATACGCCAGAACGGAAGTCAGAAACCATTGTCTGAATGGCCGTAGTGAAGTCGCT
>JACQAW010000437.1 GCA_016194725.1 Deltaproteobacteria bacterium | reverse complement strand
GTGGAATACTTCGGTAAATTATCCGTTATGGAAAGCGTTCTCATTGTTTGCCTGGCCGCAGCTCTGCTCACGGTACAAACCGCAAAAGCCCAGTCCGCAGTCGAGTTTTCAAAGCCAGCCGCGAAAGAGCCTCACGAAAGCCAGTTTTACGGCAAAGGCATGGACGGCAAAATTATCACGCTCTCGGGTTATATCGCCGACGTGCCCCGCTTCTACTCCGGCAACGACGGCAAGTATCAAAGCTGGGGCTTTAGACTCAATGCCGGCAAAGACCAGGCTCACGGCAGCGAATTCATCTCGGTTACGGTGCATACCGTGAAATGGAGTAAGACCGTCGGTGCTTTCAGTGGAAAAAAAGGCGAAGAGGTGACCCTCAGCGGCAAGTTCAGCGAATTCAAGGGCACCCGCGACGGCACCGGGATTCTGGGGTCGCTTTCAGTAAATGACTTGTCGCTCGACGAGGTTCAGAACCTCAAATAGCAGGGGCCCGCTAACTTTTTTTAAGTAGCAGCTTTCCTTCACCCTCAAGTTTTTTCGCAATGCTCATGATTTCATCCTGCGCCGCTGTAACGTCGGCCAGTCGTTTTGGCGTTTGCGCGGCCAGGTCGTCCCTGAGCAGCGCCGCCGCGCGCTGGGACATGTTCGCGAAAAAATGTTCTTTCAGGCTTTGCGAGGCCTTTCGCAAGGCGAGCAGCAATGTTGGCTGTGCCACCTCGCGCAGCAGTGCTTGCGTCATCATGGGTGTCAGGCAGCTCAGGTCTTCGAACGAAAAAAGGTCGGCTTCGATTTTCTTTGCGAGCCCGGGGTCTTGCTGCGCGATATTGAATAAAATTTTCTTGCGCGCAGCCGGATCAAGCAGCTGCAGCATTTCGATGACTGAAGGAATTCCAACGACGGGTTTTCTCATCCTTTGCCCAGAATACATTTGGATAGCTGACGTGTCTTGACGCGACGGGGCAGCTGGCGGCGGAATTTCGGCGTGAGTTCTGCAGTTCTAATTTGGGTATGTTGACTTGGATATTGATTGCCCAACGTGCGGGCGCCAGGATTTTTGCCAGCCGGGGGCCGCGTGCTCCTTTGCAGCTGGTGCGCCAGTTTGACCATCCCATCGGGCGCCTGCATGACCGTGATCTTGAAAGCGATAAACCCGGGCGGCTTTTCAAGCCAAGTCGCAGCGGCAATTCGCGTTTTGCCACGGACTCTGAACGAACCACCCATGACAATCTGGCCGGTGATTTTGCCCGTGAGCTTGCGGAGTGCCTTGCTCTGGGCCGTGGCCAAAACCAGTATGACGCGCTTATTCTGGTCGCCGAGCCCAGGTTTCTGGGCCTGCTGCATTCGGTAATTGACGCCAAGACCCGAAAAAAAATAATCGGCTCACTGGGCAAAGACCTGAGCGCCGTTTCGGAAGCCGAATTGCCTCAGCATCTTCGCGCGGTGCTCGAAGACTGGTCGGAGGCGATGCTCACGATGTAAGCGAGTACCTGGGCTCAGTCCGCCGTCTTGAAGCTCTTGAAACTCGTGGCACTTGCGCGCTTGCCCAGGGTCTGGCCGTCGGGGGCGTTAAAGCCATCGGTCCAGCTGCCGGAAAATTTCGCGTTAGGGTCGGTCTTGCTTTGGATGCCCCCGATGCAAGCGGGCGCATTGGGATATTTGCAGATCAAAAACGAGGTGTAGGATTTCCACTTGTAACCGCTCTGGTTTTTTCCGTTCCACTTCACCGTCGAAGCACTGCCCGAGGAATCGCCTTCCGAAGGGCCACAGCTTACGGCGGCCTGAGAGCCGCGCAGGACCAGGTCGCCCAGCGAGTCCAGCGCGTTATTGCAGATCGGAACCGAGCCCGGCGCTTCGCTGCCACTCTTCTGGCCCAGCAGCTGCGAGTTGGGGGCTACCATTTCCATGCTGGCGCGCGGGCTGCCGCCTTCGTAAGAAATCATTTTCGGGGCATAAAACACGTCAGGCGTCACTTCTTCGCAAGATTCGGGAGTTGCACTTTTTCCGGCCGACTTGACATTGTCACAGTCAAAGCGGTCGTACGATTGCTTCAAGGTTTTGGCTGCGCCGGTTGCAAGGCCGGACTCATTTGCCGCGGATACATCGCTGCCCGAGGCCGCGAACTTCTCGATCGCGCTTTTGCGAATCTGCACCATGCGGTCATAGTTGGCGCACCAGTCGTTGGCCGAGGAGCCGTCAGCATTGTTCAGCTGGCTTTCGACTTTGTAGGCCTGGGTGCTCAAACTCGAACCCTCTCGAAAAATGGTCATATTGACGGTTTTGGCCAATGCTGCCGTGCCGAATAGCAGGCCCGAAATGGCCACGGATGCCAGAAAACTAAAGGCTGTTTTCATAAGTTATCCCCTACTGTAAGATCATTTTATCACGCTCCGGATGGCCGTCGGCTGCTTAAATGTCAGCAGCGCCAGGCCGCATTATTACGGTTAAATTTCCAGTGATTCACGAAAGGCACCTGTGACGTTCATTTTGGCATTAGTGGCGGTGCTGGAGTCCCTGCTGGTTATGCAGACGCTGGGCAGCGGCAAGGGCTGCAACGAGGCCGTGGACCATATTCGCGGTCACATCAAGGCCGTGCAGGTCAACTCGACAAGAACCCCGCCTGACGCGCGAATTCTTTTCACGTACAAGGATACGCCTGGTAGCCGTACCGAGGTGACCAGGGAGTACGCCGTCTGTGACGTCATCAACAGAGCCGCTACCCGCAGCGCATTTTACGGACAGCTCAGCCCGGCGCAGGAGTCGGGCGCTCAGGTCGAGCTGGGCCTTTGCCTGAGCCGGCAGCCGTGCGTTATCGCCATTCGCAGATTAAAATAATGCAATCAGCTTCGTGCGGCAAAGGTCATGCATTTCACGGCCTGCCCCACGTATCCCACATTGATGGCCTGCGCGTTGCACTCGAAGTCGTCGTTGTATTTGCAGCCGGTCACCTTGCAGGCGCCAACCCCGGCGACCCGCGCGTTTGCTTTGGTGTGAGGGCTTGAGTCAAAATGAGAATCGCAATTCGCCTGATTGCCATCACCAATGGTAATGGCGCGGGCGTGGCACCCTTGTTTCACATTGTAGGCGCAATTGGTTGCTGTGCATTTCGATACCTGCGGCATCTCGACGGTTATTTTCATGCTCATCGCTGAAAGCACGTAGCATGCCAGTCAGCGGTGCGAGCTGACCTGCGCCGGGGCCTTGCTTGCCGCTTTCGTGCCCGGGGGCGGCACCAGCGGTGGCTCGATGCGAACTGAGCGCAGCCACGGATAACCCAGGCGTCCGGGCTTGATCGCGAGGCGAACATTTGTTTCACCGGCAACGATTGCGCGATAAGTGTGCTCTTCGTCCATGCTCAGCGTTTCGCTGTCAACTCCGGCGTTCCACGATTCGACCGTGATCTGGTGGCGCATCCCGCTCATGGCCGTCTGCTTGTCCAATACGAGCACCACCAGATTGTGCGGGAGCGTATTGCGGTCAAAACGGATATTCCACACCACCAGACCCGTGTAAATTACGGCCGCCAGCAGCGGAAACGCGAACGATACCCGGCCGAGCATTCGCGCCAGAAAAGCATTGGCCGAATCATGGCTGGCGTAGATTGCGAGCGGAGCTATGACAATGGCCGCGATGAGCAGCGCGTGAATCGTGGGCCACGTATTGTCGAGGAGCCAGTTGACCGGATTGGGCACCCGATCGAGCACCAGAAACACGAACAGGCCCGAGCCAAAAAGCGCCCAGTGGTACCAGCGAGCCTCAGTGGATTTCATTGCCGGCCTTCGCGCAGTCGGGCCAGCTCGCTGGGGTCATGGGCACTGAAGACACGAACTTCGCGCGAATGCTCATGCGCGAGCTCGCGCAGGCGTTCGACGTTTTTGCGGCAGAGCCGCAGATTGACCGAGGTGGCCCGCTGGTGCAGCAACATACCGGGCGGGCAGCCGGGCTTTTCATGATCAAGCTCGCCAGCATGTATATAGGCATCGCCCGCGTGCAGCAGCCAGCCTGTTTTTGTGTGCACGGCAACACCGGCGTGGCCTCGGGAATGGCCCAGCAGGGGCACGAGTAGAATATCCGGCGGCAGGCCATGGGGCTTGCGAACGCAGTCGAAACCAAACCAGGGCTCGCCGTTGATATACTGCCGCACGAAGCCCGGCTTGTGGGCCCACTGTTCGGCACGATAGCGGGTGCGCTCCATTCTATCGGCGGGATTCTGGGCCGCATCGAGCTCGGGGCTGAACAGGTGAACGTTCGCGTGCGGAAAGTCGCTCAGGCCGCCGGCGTGGTCAGGGTCAAGATGCGTGACGATGATATCCCGCACATCGGTTTCCTGGAACCCAAGCCGTTGCACCTGGCGCAGTGCGGTCTCGCCCGCGTCCAGGCGCGGACGCACGATGCCTTGAAACATCCAGCCCAGCCGGCGATTCGGGCGCACGACATCTTGAAGGCCGATGCCGGTATCGACCAGCACCAGCCCTGAAGCAGTTTCAATCAGTAAGCAGTGACAAACCAGCCGCGGCTGGTCGCCCAACAAAAGCCTTCCGCCCAGGGGGCACATCGTGCCGCAGTTCAGATGGTGAATTTTCATAATGGTGTTCCGCGATTTCGCGCGCGTGGGCGAGCTCGGCTTCCAGCACTTCGAGCGCGGGAATGTTGGCGTCGCGTTCGATCATCGTACTGACGCTCCCGAAACGGCGCAAAGCCTGGGCGTAAAGCGCCCAAACCTCGGGGCAGACCGGGTGATCGTGGGTGTCGATTAGAAATTTGGGTAGAAATTTGGGTCCAAAATCTGACTCGGCATCGGCTTCGCGGCTCGAATGACCTGCCAGGTGAAATTGGCCAACCCGGTGCACGGGTACTCCATCCAGAAAGCGCGCCGGATCAAAACCATGATTTATCGAGCTGACGTAAATGTTGTTGATGTCGAGCAGCAGCCCGCAATCGGCGCGCGTGGAAATTTCGGTCAGAAACTCCCATTCTTCCATTTCCGAATGCTTGTAGGTCAGGTAGCTGGACACGTTTTCGAGCAGGATACGGCGCTTGAGCACATCCTGTACCCGTTTTACCCGCTCCACGACGTGGGCAATGGACTCCTCGGTATAAGGCAGCGGCATCAGATCGTGCAGGTTCTGGCCGTTCACGCCAGTCCAGCACGCGTGGTCTGAAACCAGCGCAGGCTCGAAGCGGTCGACCAGGCGTTTGAGGCGCGCGAGATAATCTTTGTTCAGGGGATCGGCTGAGCCGATCGAAAGCGAAACTCCGTGCATCACGATGGGATGCCGGGTGCGAATTTTTTCCAGAAAATAAAGGGGGCGCCCGCCATCGATCAGGTAGTTCTCGGAAATAACCTCGAACCAATCAATGGACGGACGCCCCGCCAATACTTCAGAATAGTGCTCCGGGCGCAAGCCCAGCCCAAACCCCAAACGAGGAAATAGGTTTGGCCTGCTTGATCCCTGGAGCTTCTTCAAGACGGCTTACTCGGCCTTCTTGTCTTCCATCGGCATGTCTTTTTTCATGTCCTTTTTCTTCATGTGCTTCATGTGTTTCTTGCCCTTGCAGCTGCCCTTGCCCTTGCAGCCATCTTTGCCTTTGCAGGAGGCTTTTTCGGCCTTATCCATCTTATCGCCGTCAGCAGCTGGTGCGTCGTCAGCGAAAGCAGGCGTGATCTTCGCCATGCTCAAGCCTGCAGCCAGAATGCCTGCCATCGCGGTGCCGAAAATCTTATTCTTGGTTTCCGTCTTCATACTACCCTCCTGGGTGTCGTACTGCGTTGTTAAAAGTTCGATCTCCAGAGAGTGTAATGTCAGGTAGGCGTGATATTCAAGCGAATCTTGGAGTCGTGACTGGGTGCGAGAAAGTTTTGCGGGTCCGGTCGACTTCTGCTACCTTGCCGGGCATGAGCGAAATCGAAGTGCCTTTGGAACAAGTACAGGAGTCTTTGCAAGAGCATGCGGTCCACTCGCATGGCGATCGCTTGATGATGCGAATCGCCCTGACCTCGGCCTTTCTTGCGGCACTGGCTGCAGTAGCGGCTCTTCTGGCCGGGCATCACTCCAATGAGGCGATGCTTGAGCAGCTGCATGCTTCGGATCAATGGGGCTACTACCAGGCCAAAGGAATCAAAGCCGCCGTGCTGGGCACCAAGCACGACTTGCTCAAGGCACTGGGCAAGAGCCCCAGCGAAAAAGACGTCGAAAAAATGGCGGAATACCGCGCCGAGCAGGAAGATATCAAAAAAGAGGCCGAGCACAAGGAAGCTGAAGCCCAGTCCCACCTCAGGCAGCACGTCGTGCTCGCTCGCTCGGTAACCATGTTTCAGGTAGCCATCGCCATCGGCGCCATTTCGGCGCTGACTCGCAAGCGCCGGTTTTGGCTGGTGAGCATGGCTTTTGGCTTCATGGGTATCGCGTTTTTGCTGCAAGGCCTGCTGACTCATTAAGTCTCATGCGTATTGCACTGGCGACTTGTTCACGACTGCCCGACCTTTATGCCGAAGAGCAGGAGCTGCTGCCGTTGTTCGCGAAGCGGGGCATTCAGGCGCGCGCCGTGATTTGGAATGACCCGACCGTCGACTGGGCCAGCTACGACCGCGTCGTGATTCGCTCGACCTGGGATTATTTTCACTTGGTTGCGGAGTTTCGCGCCTGGCTGGCCAGGCTCAGGCAGCTGCGAGTGCGAACCGTGAATTCACTGAGGCTTCTGGAATGGAATATGGACAAACTCTATCTCAAGACGCTTGAACAAGGCGGAGCGCGAATTATTCCAACGGTCTTTTTCGAACAAGGTGCGAAATTGGACTTGGCGGCGTTGATTGCGGCCCGGGGCTGGGGCCGGGTTATCGTGAAGCCGGCAGTTTCGGGCGGGGCTTTTGAGACCTATCTTTTTGACGGGGCCCGAGCCGCAGACTACCAGGGCAAGGTGGAGGCGATTTTACGCGGCAGCGGTTTGTTGGTGCAGCCTTTTTTTCCTGAGATCGAAGTTGAAGGGGAGTGCAGCCTTTTTTTCTTCGGCGGTGAATACGCCTTTGCTGTCATGAAAGTTCCCGCACCCAAAGATTTTCGCGTGCAGTTCGAGCATGGAGGTACGTTTCGCCGTTTCGTTGCAGATGACGGGCTCATTGCCCAGGCGCTGGCGGTCGTGGCACGGCTTCCGCAAAAACCGGCCTACGCGCGGGTCGATGGCGTCAGGCGTGGCAGTGATTTTTTTCTCATGGAGGTCGAGCTCATCGAACCGTATCTGCACCTGGCGGTGGCTCCCGAAATGGCTGAGCGGTATGTGGACGCGATAAGCCAAGCAGTGCTACACTAGCAGCATGAGAACGCTCATGCTTTTCGATCTGTCGGAAAGTCCGCCGCCAGATCAATGCGCGGAGGCTTACGCCGAGGACATGAAAGCCGAGGAGTGGGAAAGCGAGGCTGGCGTATTCAGCGCTCTGCGAGCCGCTGGGCATGAGGTGCGGCTTTTCGGCGTCTATGACGATTTCCATATTCTGCTGGACGAAATTCGCCTGAATCGTCCGGACGTGGTTTTCAATCTGGCCGAAGCTTTCGCGGGCGATCGGGCGCGCGAAACCAATGTGGCTTCGCTGCTCGAGCTGCTGGGGCTCCCTTTCACGGGCGCTGATTCCAAGGCCCTGCAGCTTTGCAAGGACAAGGCGCTGGCCAGCGTGCTCGTGGCCCATGCCGGGGTGCGCGTGCCGCGTTTCGAGGTTTCAACCGTCGCGCAGCCGCTCTCGGCGTCGAAGCTGAGGGAGTTAGGTTACCCGGCCTTCGTGAAGCCTGCGGCGCTCGAGTCGTCCACCGGCATTTCGCAGGACTCGTTCGTCGAAAACGAGCGCGAGGCGGCGGCACGAATTCGCTTCGTGCATGACCGTCTGAATGAGGACGCGGTGATCGCCGAGTATATCGAAGGCCGCGAGCTGTACGTGTCGGTACTCGGAAACTGGGATGGCGGTCGTCTGGAAGTATTTCCGACGCGCGAGCTTTTTTTCGCCGAGGTGCCTGAGGGCGACCCCAAAATCGCCACCTTCAAGGCGAAGTGGGATGACGCTTACCGCAAAAAATGGGGGATCAAGAACGGCTTCGCGCGCGGCCTGAGCGCTGAGCTCGAAGATAGGCTTGCCGATACTGGTCGTCGAATTTTCCGCGCGCTGCAGATTCGGGGCTACGCGCGCATCGATCTTCGGCTCACCCCGGCCGACGAGCTGGTGTTTCTCGAGGCCAATCCGAACCCTTCCATCGCGCGTGATGACGACTTTGCCCAGGCGGCCCTGAAATCGGGCCTGACCTATGAAAAGCTGATCGCGCGGATCATAAAGCTTTCGGAAGCTTGAAGGCCAGCGCATCGTCGAGCAGATCTTTGGAACAAAGGCGCAAGAGCGTGCGCGGGTTGCCGCCGGCCTTGGTTTTGAGCACGTGACTGGCCCAAAGCCACGCCCAGACGTAATGCGCGTAGCGGGGCACTTCGGGAACGTAGCGGCTCGTGTCGTAGAGCGAACCGTAGCTGCCTTTGTCTTTTTTTCGCAGCTCGGCGTGCACCACCTTGTCGATGGCCGGCCCGTGCGCCAGGATCTGCGCCAGTGAGTCTTCGGTCTGATAAACGTAGTTCCAGTAGGGCTCGTGCGGGTTGATGAGCTCGGATACCACGCAGCTGAAGCCTTCGCCCATGAGATGCTCAATGACAGGCAGGTTTTGGGTGAACTCGTCATGGCTCATGTCGGGTGTCAGCCCGAAGCCCGCCCAGATTTCGGGAAGGGGCTCGCGCGCCACGTGAGTGAGCTCGTGCGAGATGAGGATGTCCAGATACGCCCCGCGCCCGTGGCTTTCATCGACGCCCAGGTAGACGGTATGTTTGCCGTGGTCGAACCGCGCGTAACCGTCCATGGCGGTAAAAGCGCCAAAAAGCACGACGTCGCCCTCGAGGTGGAGGCCCAGGCATTTTTCGACGTTTTCAATATGGGCGCGCGCGCGTTTTTCCTCATTCATGGAATCAAGCCGCAGCGCTTCGGCCCGATACACTTCCCAGTTCAAGCCCTCGGTAACCTGGTACAGCCCGCCCCCGAAGCGGTCGATGAAGTCGTCGATCATGGGTTGAATCAGCTTTTCCACCGGCTGCAGATACGTGGCGAACTCTTTTTCGCTCGGGCGGTCGGGCCATCGTTTCAGCGCGGCCAGGAATTGGGGAAGAAAGTTATGCACATGCATGGCGGTTACCGCAGCAGCTTGTGAATCGCCGCATGGGTGGCAGAGTGGGAGCCGTGAACGCCATGGGCGCCATGTTCAAGCAGCAGCTCGTTGCTCGTTTCCTCGAGGCGCAAAAAAACTTCCTTGAGCATCTGGAACAGGATTCGATTGGCCGCCATCGGGTACGTCAACAAAAACTGCTGAAACTGCTCGCGCGGCAGAATCAGCAGCTGTGCGTCCTCGTTGGCCGTCACGCTGGCCGTGCGGCGCACGTCGTGAAAAAGACTGGCCTCGCCGAAGTAATCCTTGGGACCCAGAATGGTGATGAAAAAATCCTTCAGCCCTTTAGTGACGTTCAGATGGCCGCTGCGAATGATGTAGAACAGGTCGCTGAACTCGCCCTCGGTAATCACGCGTTCCTTGTTGCGCGCGTTGCGCACCTCGAAGAGCGGCACCAGGTGGCTCAGTTCTTCTTCAGTCAGATTCTCGAAAATACGCACCGATTTCAAAAACTGCCCTAAAGAGGTCATTTACTTAAGAATGAATGCTGGGCGGCATACTCGTCAATTTTTCTCAGATCGGCGTCGCTCATCATGAGGAAACTTTTGCAGCGGGCATATTCTTCCGCCAGCGGCACGCCAAAGATGCCCGGGTCGTCGGTGCTGATCGACACGGGAATGCCCGCTTCCAGAAACCGTGGCAGCGGGTGCTGGTCCCATTCGGCCACTGAGCGCGTGATGTAGTTGCTCGTGGGGCAGGTTTCGAGCAGGATGCCGTCTTTGGCGAGCCTGCGCATGAGCTCTTTGTCCCGAATCGAGTTGATGCCGTGCCCGATTCGCCGGGCGCCAAGAAGGTCAATGGCCTCCCAGACGTTTTCCGGGCCGCAAGCTTCGCCCGCATGAATGGTGATGGGCATGCCGGCGGCCAGCGCGGGTTTGAAAACATCTTGGTAGTTGCGGCAGGGGTAACCGTCTTCGGGGCCCGCCAGGTCGACACCGATGAAATGCTGGCGGTTGGCACAAGCGAACTCAATGGTCGCGCGGGCATCTTCAAGCGGGTAGCCGCGGCTCACGATGCAGATCAAACCGGCCCGCACTCCAG
>JACQAW010000436.1 GCA_016194725.1 Deltaproteobacteria bacterium | reverse complement strand
GCGGCAGCCGCCTTCATGGCTATTTCAGCACATGCAGGCGACGGTTTCGTGCTGGATCTGATGGTCATGAATCAGCCCATGGATAAGGTGCTCGCTGACGTTGAGCGTGCGCACGGTCTGGGCGCGACTCATTTCAATATTCCCGTGCTCCTTTGCCAGAAAAACAAGAATGCCAATGAGCTGTACTGGTGCGGCGATTTCAAATGGCTGGGCATGACCCCCGGCGAAACAGACGATTACAAAGCCCGCGTCATTACGCTGGGGCGCGAGCTTAAAGCACGCGGTTTTAACACGGGACTGCTGCCCATGATTCTTTCCAAGGATGACGGTGCGTGGCGGGGCTTTTTTGAGCCCACTGATTTTCAGGCCTGGGGCAAATCGTATCTTGGGTTCCTGAATGAGATGGCCGACATCGCGCAGAGCGCGGGCGTTACCGACTTCATCATTGGAACCGAGCTCAATCGTCTTTACATCGCGTCGAATTCGGCCGAACAGGCACGCCGTTCGGCGTACTGGCGGCAGACTGCCGCGGCCATGCGCCAGCGCCTGGGAGCGGGCGTCTCGGTCATTATCGTGGCGAACTGGGATCAGTACGACCAGATTCCGTTTTGGGATGCCTCGGATTTCATCGGTCTCAGCGCGTATTATCCGCTGGCTTCGGGCGTGACCGACGACACTTCGGTAGCGAGCCTGACGGCGCGCTGGAAAAAATGGCAAAGCAAGCTGGTAGCCGTGGCGACGCGCCACAAGCGCCAGCTGTATTTTTCGGAGGTAGGATATTCCAGCGAAGAGAACGCGGCTCGTGAGCCTTGGGGCTGGACGGGCAAACGCGACGTCGAGCTGCAAAAACGCCTCTATGAGTCGTTTGCCAACACCTGGGCCAGCGGCTCTGCCGATGCAAAGATGCTGGTGCGCTTTCAGCTTTGGGCACTTTCAATTTCCGATGACCCCAACGACACTGGCTTTGATATTTTTGGTAAGCCTGCGGAAGCCGCGCTGTCGGCGGCATTTTTAAAGCGCCGGCATCCTGAGCTGGCGGGTGGCCGCCTGCCGCGAGTTCCGGTGGTCTTTACGATCGATGACCTGCCCATGTGGTTTGTTTCGGATATCCATGAGCGTGCCTCTTCGCTCGAGCAGATTCGTGAAACGTTGGCCCGTCATCATGTTCCAGCGGTTGCCTTTCTGAACCCGTCCTCGCTCGAGGCTTCTGACTGGCAGGAATTACACCGCTGGCAGGGCGATGGCGCCACGTTGGGCAATCACACCGCGCACCATCTGGCGCGTAGTGGCAGCTCCGAGGCGGATTTTTTGGCTGACGTCGATCTGGCTACGGTATTGATGAAACAGAACGGCGCTGCGCCGGCCAGGCAGTTCTTTCGGTATCCCAATCTGGACTTCGGAGCCGGTGCCGATGCCGCGGTAGCAACGTGTCGCGCGATTCGCGCACGCGGCTTTGATATTCTGCCCACGAGTTTTGATACAACGGACTGGTCGTGGGGCGAAAGCTACCATCATGCGGCGGGCACTCTGCTGGCCAACCGGCCCGAAGCCGGCATGCCTGCTCAGCGAATTGCCGAACAGGCGTTGCGCACGATTGACTCGCGTTTCGCGGCGGCCCCGAAGCTTTTACCCTCTGCGCTGCTCATGATGATGCACTCGACGCGTTTTACGCGCGATTATCTGGAAAACGTGCTTACGAGACTTGAGCTGCAGGGCGCGACCTGGGTTGCTCCTACGCCTGACGTCCTGGGTGCCTATGCGCCTGGCGACGATTGTCTGCCAGCCTGCAAGAAGACGGGCGCTTGTTTCTAGTGGCCACCCGAACGCGCAGTTTATTGATCGCGGTTGTCATGGGCATCTGTTTCGCGGGCGAGGCGCTTGCGAACTGGCATGTCGGCCCGCAAATCGGATTTCAGATTTACCATAGGCGGGCTCCGGAAGAGACGGATTCGGTAAGACCCGTGATGAGCTTGAACATCACCGGCGACATTTTTGAAAGCCGCCTGATGTGGGAGCTGGCACTTTCGTACGAAAACGGGGTTGATTCGTTTGCCGATCAAAACTCGATCAGCGACAAGCTCTATCGCGCGCGTCTGGGCGGAATTTGGAAGCCTTTTAAATTCGATTCGCCGCTGCTGGGTGCCCGCTTGGGCGTTCAATACTCGGTGGGCGAGGGTGTGTACAACACGGTTGTTCCGGTTTCGACGGGAACGCTGCACCCCTCGTACTGGGAGCCGTATCTTGGTTTCATCGTGGGCGTTTCGCCGATTTCCGGCTTCGGCGTCGAAGAGGAATTCACGGCCTTCTACGATATTTATTTCAAGGCCTGGATTTTCCAGTTCGCCTTTGGCGTGCCGCTCAAATAGCTGCCGGATAATTATCGTTTGCCCGCGCGGCCTTTGGTGTCGATCCAGACAGCGACGATGATGATCAGACCCTTGATCACTTTTTGATAAAACTCTTCGATGTTCAGCAACGACATGCCGTTGTTGAGCACGCCGATTAGAAACGCGCCCAGTACGGTGCCGCTGATGCTGCCTACGCCGCCGCTCAGGCGGGTGCCGCCGATAACAACGGCCGCGATGGCGTCGAGCTCGAACAGATCGCCCGCGTTGGGCGAAGCCCCGTCCAGCCGCGCCGTGAGTACGGCGCCCGAAAGCCCGGCCAGGCAGCCCATCAATAAATACACGCCCATCGTGATGCGCTCGACCGGCACGCCCGACAAAAATGCCGCTTCGGCGTTGCTGCCCGTCGCGATGACGTAACGGCCGTAAACCGTGTTCTGCAGCATGAAGTGCGCGACCAGCGCCAGGCCGCCGAAAAGCAGCACGGGAATAGGGGCGCCGCTATAACCCAGGAAAGCGTAAAGAAACGACCCGCCCGTGACCAGGGTAAGAATGGCGGCCAGCACATTGCGCGCGGCCAATGCCCAAATGATTCCAACCACGCTGATGGTGCCCACGATGATGGCCGACCAGGTGTGCCCAATGACGCCGGTTCCGAAGTAGCTGTAGGTTTCGCTCATGGGCGCGATCATCGCGCCTTTGGCCAGAATCAGCGCGACTCCGCGGGCAATCACCATGAGCCCGAGCGTGATGATGAAGGGCACCACCTTGGTGCGCACGATGAAGATGCCGTTGAACAGGCCGGCCACCAGCCCCACGCCAATGGCGCCGGCTACCGCCACCAGGGCGCCGTACAAGCCGCGTTCGCCGTAGCCCAGATTCACCTGAATCAATCCGGCCACCACCCCGGCCAGCGCCACGACGCTGCCCACGCTAAGGTCTATGCCACCGGTCAGGATAATGAAAGTCATGCCCACCGAAAGAATGCCGTTGATGCTGACCTGCCGGCTCAGGTTGGAAAGATTGCGCGGGCTGAAAAACCCGCCATGAGTCGCGATGCCGACCACGATTACCGTTCCAACAAAAATAAGAAGTGATGTGTACTTTTTCATAAGCTCGCCGCGTGCATGATTTGTTCCGGGTCAAACGAGCCGCCGTCAAACGTGGCGGCGACTTCCCCGTGTCTTAGAACGACTACCCGATCGCTCAAGCCAAGCAGCTCGGGCATTTCGCTGGAAATGAGCAGGATGCCGACGCCCTTTTTCTTGAGCTGCACCATGATGTCGTAAATTTCGAGTTTCGCGCCGATGTCGACGCCGCGAGTGGGCTCGTCGAGGATGAGCAGCTTGGGCTCGAGCGCCAGGCACTTGGCCAGCGCCACTTTCTGCTGATTGCCGCCGCTATACACGCCAACCTCGGCATGCAGGCCCGGGCCGCGGATCTTGAGCTCGTTGGCGAGCTTTTTGATCACCTCATGCTCGCTGCGTTTGTTGATCACGCCCAGCCGTTTGCGGCCGCCGATGTTTTTCAAGATCGTGATCGTCATGTTTTCGGTGGCGGGGCGGTTGAGAAAAAGGCCGGTGCCTTTGCGGTCTTCGGTGAGCAGCGCGACCTGCGCGGCCTGCGCATCGCTGGGCGACTGCCAGTCCGTTTTCCTGCCGGCATAGGTTACTGTTCCGCTGACGTCGAACTGCGCTCGTTTCGGGCTGTGGCGGCCGAAGTAGCCGAAAATGGCCAGCGCCAGCTCGGAGCGTCCCGCGCCCATGAGCCCACCGAGGCCCAGAATTTCGCCCGGCCAGATTTCGAACGACGCATTCTTCACCAGTGGCTTGTCGGTGGGAATGTGCTGAACGGAAATACCGGCTGCCGAAAGCAGGGGCGGCCCGTCGTGTTTGACCGGCTCGCGCGGCGGATAAATATTGGCGACGTCGCGTCCCACCATCCATTTGATGATCTTGTCGCGGGTCAGGTTTTTGACGTCGTCAATGCCGGCGATGACGCCGTCGCGCAGCACGACTACCCGGTCGGCCACCTTGGCGATTTCCTCCATGCGATGAGAGACGTAGAAAATCGATTTGCCCTGGGCGCGCAACTTGGCCAGCAGCTCGAATAGGCGCACAACCTCTGGTTCGGTCAGCGCCGAAGTTGGCTCGTCCATGATCAGGATATTGGCATTGGTGCGCAGGGCCCGCGCGATTTCGACGAGCTGGCACGAGCCGGTGCGTAGGTCGCCCACCTTGGCGCGCGCATTGACCTGAAATTTGAGTTCATCCAGATACTGCTGCGCGGTTTTGAAAACTTCTTCCCAGCGAATGCGAAACGGATGAGTCGCGCGGATTTCCTCTAACATCAAATTCTCAGCCACCGTCAGCTCGGGAAACAAGCCGAGCTCTTGATGGATCATCGCCACACCGGCTCGTTTGGCATCGCGCACGCCGCTGAAGCTGACTTCCTTGCCATTGATCTTGAGCGCGCCGGCATAGGCGTCTTTGGGATACACACCAGCGAGGATGCGCATGAGCGTGGATTTGCCGGCGCCGTTTTCGCCCATGAGCGCGATGACCTCGCCGGGCTTTACCTCAAACGAGACGTCGGTGAGCACCTTGTGCTCGCCGAAGCTCTTTGAAATGGATTTGAACTCAATCACGCCGCGGTCACTGACGCTTAATTGCCGTACACGGCTTTATGCGTGTGAAAACCGGTGGCAATGACCTGCTTGTCGAGGTTCTTTTTCGTGACGGCAAACACCGGGGTGTTGGTCGTCTTGATTTTGCCAAAGCCGTTGTCGGTCAACGTATCGTGGGCGGGCACCTGGCCCGTGGCCAGCGCAACCGCGGCCTTGGCCGCGCGTTCGGCCATGTCGGTGATCGAGATGAAGACCTCGAACTGCTGCTTGCCCGCGACGATATCGCGAATGGCGGTAAGGTCGGCGTCGGCGCCGGCTACGAATACCTTGCCCGTCAGCTTTTGTTCCTGCAGAGCTTGAATCGCGCCGTGGGCCATGCCGGAGTTGTTGGCAATGACGGCCTGAATGTCGTTCTTGAAACGGGTCAGCGCGTTTTCCATCGTGGCCATGGCCCGGTTGGGGCTCCAGGCATCATGATACTGCTTCACGACCAGCTTTACGCCCGGGTGCTTGTCGAGCACGCGCAGCACGCCGCGAGTGCGGGCCTCAGCCACGCTGTGGCCGGCCTGGCCCATGAGCAAGACGTAGTTGCCCTTGCCATGAGTATATTCCACCGCGGCTTCGGCTTGCAGCTCGCCCACCTTTTCGGAATCTTCGGTGACGTAGTAATCGATCGGAGCGCTGCGAATGAGACGGTCGTAATCGACCACGGGTATGCCGTCAGCCTTTGCCTGTTTCACCAGGCCCGCGGCGGTGTCGCCGTTCACTGGCTGAATGACGAGGGCTTTCACGCCTTGCGAGAGCAGATTGTCGACCTGAGCAGCCTGAGTTTGCTCGTTGTTGTTGCAGCTGGCGAATACCACTTCACCGCCAAGCTTTTTAACGGTCGCTTCAAATACCGCCTTGTCGCGCTGATATCGCTCTTCCTGCATGGTGCTGAGAATGAAACCGATCTTGGGGCCGCCGGCGAGCGCGGGAGTCGATATCGCCGATATATTCAGGGCAAACAAAACGGACAAAATAATGAGTAACTTCATAGGTATGAGTCACTACTAAGTCTTTTGGTTTAGTTCAAGTGATAACGAACGCTGGTGACGACTTTACCGCGTTTGAAAATCAGCGCGGTTCTGATGAGCAGGGCCGTCTGGTTGTGCAGCAGCTGCTGCCACCACTTGGCGGTAACGAACTCGGGAATGATTATCGTAACGATATCGTTGGGATCATAGTCTTCGACTTCGTCCACATACTTTAGGAAAGGGGTCATGATCGAGCGATAAGGCGATTTGAGCACCACCAGCGGCACGCCCCGGCCCCAACGCACCCATTCCTCCTGCAAGCGTTCGGTTGAGGCCTGGTCGATTTCCACGTAGACGGCCCGCACGTCAGACGCGATGGTCTGGGCGTAGCGCAGGGCCTCGATGACCCCTTTGTGAATTCCCGAAATCGGCAGCAGCACGGTGTGCTTGACTCCACCGGCGTAGCCGGCCGGATCGGCGCCGATGAGCGAGAGCTGGCGGCCGACATCGATATAGTGCGCTTTGATTTTGAGAAACAGCGCGATGAAGCAGGGCAGAAGAACCATGATGACCCAGGCGCCATGGGTGAATTTGGTCATCACGAAGATGACGGTGACGATCGCGGTCAGAACGCCGCCGAAGGCGTTGATGATGGCATGCCGCAGCCAGGTCTTGCCGCCTTCTTTGTGCCAGTGCCGAACCATTCCGAACTGGGAAAGCGTAAACGACAGAAACACGCCAACCGCGTACAGCGGAATGAGCAAATGGGTGCTGGCGTGAAAAATCACGAGCAGCAGCGAAGCGAGCAGTCCCAGCATGACGATGCCGTTCGAAAACACCAGGCGGTCGCCCAGACTGGCCAGCTGACGTGGCAGGTAACGGTCTTTGGCAAGCAGCGACGAAAGCCGGGGAAAGTCGGCGTAGCTGGTATTTGCCGCGAGAATCAAAATTCCCATGGTTGTGATTTGCACCACGTAATAAGCCCAGCCCGTGTGAAAAATAGAGCGCGCCAGCTGCGAAACCACGGTTTCAGTCTCATTAGGCACGATGCCATGAAAATGCGCGAAGAAGGTGATGCCGAAAAACATCGCAGCCAGTATGGCCGCCATCGCGATCAAGGTCAGCGACGCGTTTCGAGATTCGGGGTGTCGGAAAACCGGAACGCCGTTGCTGACGGCCTCGACCCCCGTCATTGCGGTACAGCCCGACGAAAACGCGCGCAAGATGAGAAAGAGGGTGAGGCCTTGCACGGGCATCAAGTTCGCCGGCTCGATGCGCGTAAAGCTGCCCGAAGCCATCTCGTATGCGCCTGTGCCCAGCATGGCCAAAATGGCGAAGATGAAGGCATAGGTGGGCAAGGCGAAGATGGCCGACGACTCGCGAATGCCTCTGAGATTCGTGATGGTCAGAATGGCGATTGAAGCCAGGCAGAGCAGCTCTTTGTGCACAAGCAGGTTTGGAAAGGCGGAAACGATGGCCTCGATGCCGGCGGTGACGGACACCGAGACGGTTAGAACGTAATCGATCAGCAGCGCGGCCCCGGCGGTAAGGCCGGCCAGCTCGCCCAGGTTTTCCTTGGCCACGATATAGGCGCCGCCGCCATTGGGGTATTCGTGGATCGTCTGCCGGTACGAGATGACGACAATGAGCAGCAGGCCGATAATCGCGATTGAAATGGGAATGGAATACCCGAGCGCGGCGCTGCCCGCGAGCATGAGCACGAGCAAAACTTCTTCGGTCGCGTAAGCAACCGAGGAGAGCGCATCTGATGAGAAGACTGCAAGAGCCCGCTTTTTACTCAGGCGTTCGTTGTGCGCTTCGGCCGTTGAAATTGGAGTTCCAACAACCCTGCGCTTCAGGGATGAAAAAATGTGGGGCACCCTCGTGTTGTTTGCATGCGAATACACCCGGTCGGTTTTGTTGACAACAAAGTTCAGAATAGGCAGGATGTTGGCAAATGAGCAAATTAAATCATAACGTTAGCCGTTGCGTGACGCGTTGGAGAACCGACCTTCGCGAGTTGACGTCAGGGTTGACACAGGACCCTTTTGCGCAGGGGCGAGGGCGTCGCTGGGACCGTGATTTTACCGGCGACATTGGGCCCGCCGACATTCATTACGCCGTGTTTCTTGCCGTGCTCAGCCTGATTCCAGCTGCCGTTGTTGCCTACACTTCCACGCTCGTGGAGTGGATCGTCCTGGCGAACTTCCTGAAAGTGCCACTGCAGTTCGCCATCAGCGGCTTTCTGACCTCAGTTCTGATTTTCGCCGGCACTCATTTCAATAAAGTACCGCGTCCGTTTTCGGTGGCCTTCAAGGCCATGCTGCGCATTATGGCGATCTACCCCTTGCTGAGGTTTTTCACGCTGCTCAAGTTTGGCGAACCCCTGC
>JACQAW010000046.1 GCA_016194725.1 Deltaproteobacteria bacterium | reverse complement strand
GTCAGCGCCCTGGCAGCCGACGGCATGCAGGCGCTCGAGGGCGTGCTTGCCTCGGGGCTGACCGCGGTGCTGCTGGGCTCGTCGGGAGTGGGCAAGTCGACTCTGGTCAACATTCTCTCAGGAAGCGGCGTGCAGGCGGTGAGCCCGATTCGTGATTGCGATTCCAAAGGCCGTCATACGACTACGGCGCGGCGGCTCGTGCATCTGCCCAAATCCGGCGCCATGATCATCGATACGCCGGGAATGCGTGAGCTTGCGGTGTGGGAGGGTGAGCAGGGCCTGGGTGCGGCTTTCGAGGATATCGAAAGGCTCGTGCTGGCCTGTCGCTTTCGCGATTGCTCGCACCTGACCGAGCCAGGCTGCGCGGTAAAGGCGGCGGTTGCTGGTGGCGGGCTCGAGGCTGGACGCCTGGAGAGTTATCGCAAGCTCGAACGCGAGGTGGCATATCAGACCCGAAAACATGATAAGGCGGCGATGAGTGAGCAGAAAAAACGCTGGCGCAAAGCGCATTTGGAGCATCGCAGGCGGGATCGCACAAATTGGAAGTAGCTTGGGCTCGGGTGGGTGGGAAAATACTGCCGGGTATGGGTGGCAATTGCCGCCCGCCCGGCTAGTATTACCCCAAGGGGTGCTCGCGTGAATGGAATCACCGGTTTTTCTCTTTTCGTTCTGATCGGCATGGTCTCAAGCTTGGCAGCGGGGGCGCGCGAGGCCCGCTACAATGAAGTATTTCGCGGCCACACCCACAACTCCTACTGGGTCAAACGCGACAACGTTGTCGAAGCCTTTGCCAGCGGAACCCAGGAGCGTATTTTGGATCAGCTGCTTTTTGACCACGTGCGAGGCCTGGAAATCGACATTCATAAAGATGACGCAAGCCCTGGGCAGTGGAGCGTGTACCACACGAACATGCAGTCGAACTCGCTTTGCTCGCCGCTCACGGAGTGCCTCAAGCAGCTGCAGCAGTTTCAATATGCAATGCCTAAGCACGAAGTCGTCACCGTGGCCCTCGAGCTCAAAGAAATTCTGGGATACAATTTCGACCGCAAGCACCGCCCCAGCGATCTGGACGCGCTTCTGGAACAATATCTCGGGCCGTATCTTTATCGTCCCGCCGACTTTCTGTCGCGCTGCCTGCCCGGAACTCATCTGCGCGAATGCGCCCGCCAGGTGGGCTGGCCCACGATTCAGGAGCTGCGGGGCAAGTTTATCTTCACCGTCCTGGGCAACTGGAGGTGGTGCACCATCGGACATGGCGGTTCGGGCTGGGCCACGTATGCCACCGACCAGGGCGGCGCACGCTATCGTTCGGCGTTTCCGATGGCCAGTGACTTCAGCGACCTGACCCACGAGAGCTGCGGAACGGAATACGTGCCCATGCAGCAGCTGAGCGAAGCTTACAATGCCTCAATCGTCTGGCAGGTCGAGAACGTCAATAATCCGGCGCATTTGCAAAACGTCGCCGACATGATCAGTGAAGGAGTCGTGGTGCGAGGTTCCGATTCTTTCACGCGCTCGGTGCAGCAAACCCGGGTGGCGGCGGGGTTTCAGATGCTGCAAACCGATTATCCGTGGATTCAGTTCGACGATCGTGGCGTGACCCAGCCGTTCAGGCCCATTCATCCCGAGCTCTTTCCCGATCGCACCCAGTTTGACGAGCCCGGTGACCGCATCGGCTTCAAGCGCATCGGTGCGGGTACAGGTTTTGCCATGGCCGAACTAAGGGCCACGGAAACGAATGACGACTGGGAAACCTTGCCTTCCACGACGCGGCCTTCGCCCGACGGCAACCTTCCCAATGCGGCCTGGGTGCGGGGCAAGGGCTGCTTGCGCCTGGCCAATGCGACCAACTCGTTTAACGTGTGCCGCCAGACCTTCGATGGGAAGTGGAATATCTCAAAACCGGTGGGCGAAGACGCAATAGTGACCGTCGAAAGTGTCGTGAACGGCCGCGTGCAGAAGACGCGACGATTCGTGTCGGGCTCCAACAAAAGCAATGGCGTGGGCGACCAGCTGCGCATGAGCGTCACGCGTCGAGCGGGACTGACGTGCGTGGCCGCATTTTCGGCAAGCCAGCTCGATCTTGCGGGGCGCCCCGACTGGCAGTGGTTGACCGCACGCTGCTTCAATGGTCAGCTGGATCGCGAGGGGCTCTCGGCTCAGTGGGGCGATGTTTTGTTCGTGGCCACCAAACGTAATGGTGCTCCTGTGCTGGCGGGCCAGCTTTCGGCGCCTGCTTCGCAGACCGGGTATGTCTTGCAAGACCTTCAGATCCCTTGATATACGTTCTTATCAAGGGGGAATAGATCGTGAGCTCAAAAAAATTCGTACCATGTGATTCGAGTCGCCGTGATTTTTTCAAAGTCGGCGCATTAACCGCCGTCTCGTTCATGGTGGCGGGAAAAATGGGCGCGGTCGCGCGTGCCGCCGATGCGCCTGTCGTTTTGTCCGAGGATGACCCAATGGCCAAAACATTGGGCTATTACAAAGACGCTTCGAAAGTGGATGTTAAAAAGTGGCCCAAACGCGCCGCTCCCGAGGGAAAAAAGCAGTTCTGCAACAACTGCCAGTTTTTTACCGCTGATGGCAAAACCCAGGGCAAATGCCAGATTTTTGCCAACAAGCTGGTCGCCAGCAAGGGCTGGTGCAATACCTGGACGGCCAAACCGGCTGCGTGAGTCCGAAATAGAGTTAAAAAAAAGCCACCCGGGGAAATTTTCCCGAGTGGCTTTTTTTATTTCAGTGCCAAAAACAATCAGGCGCGCGGAGGCGTCGATTTCTTCCATGCATCGAGAGTTTCGATGTTGGCGTACCATTTCTTGATGTGTGGGAACTCAAGCAGGGGCAGTTTTGCAGGCTCGGCGTACATCAAGTTCGCGGCGATGGAGTAGTCGGCCAGGGTGACGTGCGTGCCGCCGATGAACTTGTTGCTGGACAGATGCTTGTCCAGAACAGCGGCGTGCTGGCGGAACTCTTCGAGCCCCTGCTTGACTTCGTCTAGATTGGCTTCGCCTTCGCCGAACATGCCCTTGAGCATATTCTCCCACAGCAAAGTGTCGCTGGCGGGGCCGAAATGCGCGAGCTGCCAGCACTGCCACCGGGTCACGTCGGCGCGTGAGCGAGCGTCGGTGCCAAGCAGGTCACTCTTGGTCTGGTCTGCCAGGTACTGCATGATCGCATTGCTTTCTCCCAGCTTGAAATCACCATCTTCGAGCGCTGGAATCAGGCCGGTGGGGTTTACCTTTTTAAAGGCGTCCCAGTCGAACTTACCGCCGAAGTCGATGGTTTGAAATTCGACCTTGGCGTTGGTGTGGTAAACCACGGCAGCGACACGGCGACAGTTGGGCGACATGGGATTGACATAGAGTTTCATGGATGTGTTCTCCTGTTTGTTTCGGAATGTGAGTATTCGGGAAATCTACGCCAGTTCACCCGACTTGGAAAAGGCAGAAACTGTTGAGATTGTGTTTAAGGTCAGTTTCCGGTCTTGGGCGGTGCATCTTTTGCCGGCGCAGCCTTTGCGGCGGGCCCGCCGGGATGTCTAAGGCCATAATCGACAGATTTGGCACCGTCGTCATCGCCACTCTGGTGCAGCTCGGTGAATAACTTGCCAAGGCCCGGTGCGCGCTTATCCAGGCGCGCGCTCAGCTCTTCGCGTTTAAAGGACCGCGCTGGCGTGGGTACCCGCATGCTGCCATTGAGCGAGCTCGAAAATCCGGCTTCGACAGTTACCGACGATTTAGGGTCGCCAAGCAGGGCCGCGGTGCGCGCCATGAGCACTTTGCCTTCCACCGTATGCACGCTGGTATCGGTCTCGCTGTCTTTTTCGACAACGAAGCTCGTGCCCCGAACACCCATGACCGAGTTACCGGCTGAGACGCGAAAGGTCTGGTCACCGTTGTAGATCTTTTTAACCCAAACGCGAGCCAGTCCCAACGTGACTTTCAAAAAGGTGGAGCTGGCTCCAGCGCTTCCGGCCACTTTGGTAACAGTAAACTGCGAGGCGGGCCCGAGTACCACTCGAGTATCATCTTCCAGAGTCAGGGTCGCGATGGTTCCGGCCGGCGTGATGACCGTGTCGCCCGGAACAAGCGGAGCGCCAATGCCAAAGGTCTTGAGTACCGTGCCCGTGCGAACATCCACTTCAAGCTGCCCATCGGCTGCGCTGATGTCACTGATCTTGCCCGCTTTAGCCATGCCCGGCGCTGCGGCAGGCGCTGAAGCTGAATCCGGAGCCGCGGCAAGTGCCGGTGTCTCATTTAAGGCCAGAAAAATAGCGGCCGAACTGGTCAGCGTGCTCATTATCGTCATGATCATGGCTACATATTAGCGAGAGATCGGGATCTCTGACAAGAGCGATGTTAATCCACGTCGACGTGAGTGGGCCGTTCTTCGGAGCCCGCATCTGCAACCACTCTGAAATAAATTCGCCCAAGCTCACGATTGTCGCTGGTTTCAACCTGTACCCGCCATTCGCCGGGCTCGTAGTTGGACTTGACGGTGAAACCGCGAAAGCCTTCTTCGCGGCCACCCACGACCGGAAGCGGAATCGCGTCATGGTGCATCCAGCCGTGGCGTTCATCATAGTGCAGCCACCGCACTTGAAGTTTGTCCTTGAAACGGGAAGGCGAAAAAATTCGGGCGAAGCAGAAAATCCTGTCGCCGGCTCGAGCCGTGAAAAGCTGGTCACCTTTTTGCCAGAACCGCCAGCGGGAGCGCGTCGATACCAGCTCGTAGGCGCCATTGGCTTTTCGGATGTCGTGATAAATTCCAATCGAGGTTACCGAAAGCGGCACCGGCGGAATCATCTCAAGAAAGTAGAGCAGCGCGAACGCGGCCTGCACGGCCAGAAAGGGCAGCACAATGGGTTTGGCCAGGTCGCGCTTGAGCAAAAACCAAACCATCGGGGCAATGGCCAGCGTGGCGGCAAGCAGCCCAAGCACGAAGGGTATCCAGCCCAGGGCGCCCAGTGCGATGGGCACCATGCAGACGAAATAAGACGTCAGGCACAGGCAGAAAAGCGCATTGCGAAAGCGCTTGGACTCGTTGAAGTAGAGCAGCCCGCACAGCAGCAGAATAAAACCCAGCGACGCGAACAACGAGGCGGCCTTGAAGTAAAAAATCATGTACGCGTTCAAAAGCGTGCCAAGCAGAAAGTGCAGCAGCTCCTCCTGGTATTTCCAGAAGGTGCGATTCATCAGAAACATGCAGATCAGCGCGCCGGCGGCGACAAGATAGGCGGCCTGCTGAATGATCACCATCGGCTCGTCGATGCGCCGAATCATGACGGCGTCGAAAAGAAAGCCGAACACGAAAAAGGCCAGCGGGAACCAGCGTTCATGTTTTTTGTGAAACTCCCGGATTCGTTCGCGCACGAACCTACTGTAGCACGATGTTTGCCTTCTTCTTGGAAAACCTGCTCGACAAGTATATTCTGGACGTAATGACATCCAAGCGCGGCAAGCCCGCCACCGGCCCAAAACGCAAACACACGCGCTTTCGGCCCGAACCGACGACGATCGCCTGGATTGATTCGACTGGCGACGGCGGCGTCAACACCAAGTTCCGCCCCGATCTGGTCGGCTTGGTCTATGAAGAGGCCCTGAAAGGCTGCGGCCTGGTTCTGCTCACGCCTGATCGCATGCGAGTGGGCGACGTGGTCACGGTGAAGGTGGGCGAAATGGATCCGGTGGCCGCCGAAGTTCGCTGGCGCAAAGTGCTTGATTTTCGTGTTCTTCAAGTGGGTTTGCAGTATGTGGATTGAAATCAAGCCACATAAGCTTCGGTTATCTATAAATACGTGTCATTTATACGCACCGGTACGGCAGGACACTCTGGGTAATCGCGCAAAAGCGGGGTACAATAGCTGACGGCCAAAATTCGCGACTCTTGCGATGGGCGGCCCCAGATCGAAAACCTTGTAGGGAGGACCCCATAAATATGCATTTGATGTTTTTCAGAAGGACGTTTCGTACGATTGTGGTTTTAACAGGCCTGCTCACTTCGCCCTCGCTCTATGCAGACCAATCCAATGACTCAACGACTCCAACGGCAAATATTCTGCCGACGGTTGCAACACCGCCGGTAATCACGGTGCCGACAACCACGCCTCCCGAAGCAGTCACGACACTCACACCCTCTGCAACGACCACTCCAGCAACGACGACAACAAAGAAGACTCCGACAGCCAAGACGGATCCGACAGCTAAGGCAGAGCCGACAGCTAAGACAGATCCGAACATTTCGGCACCAACCGCAAGGAGACCAGATCTCAAGATGGACCGGAGGCAACTGCAGACTGACATCAAAAGCCTGCGTACCGACTCAAAGGACGTGAGTCTTGACCGCCAGCTGCTGCATGACACCGAAAATCGCTTTGGTAAAGACAGCAAGCAGGTTGCCGCGGTTAAAACGCAGATGCTGACCGACCAGACTGCCCGGAAACGCGACGTGAAAGCGGTCGTGACCGACGTGAAGCTAATCAGGGCCGACATAAAAGCCAAGACGGCAGACGCCAGCGGCGACAAGTCCGGAGAAAGGTCCGAGGGTAGGAGCAAAATGCGCACGCTGGACGAAGCCCTGCATTCCCATCATCAGGGCCGCGAGCATCGCGAGTACTTTCATTACGCGCGCATGGTCCGCATGGTGTGGGAGTGGGAGCGTCATCGCCATCGCCATCGTGAGCGCGAATGTGAACGCGAACATGAGCCTCGCCACTTCGAACACTTTGCCCATCGCTAAACTCGAGAACAGAAAACGAACACGAGAGCCCGCTATCCGGGATTGAAAGCGGGCTCTCGAGCGTTCAATTGGCTTCGGCGTTCGTGCAGCCGTAGCTCTGGCCTTCGTAGGCTTCGCCACGAGCTTGAATTTTCACGAGGCCCCCGTAAGCCCCGTTCTTGAGCTCGCGGCCGCCCTTGAGCAGGGACTTCTCGATCAGCAGCCAGGCATGCCACTCGGTGTCCAGGCCGTCCCAGCCAAGGTACCTATAGCAGTTGGTATTGGTGCGGGGGTTGTAGTCGCGATCGAGTTTGCCCTCGTATTTGTTGCCGTCGCGGGTAATCTGCGCGCGCGCGCCCGAAATCTTGAGCTGAAACTCTTCGCCGCCGCGGCCGTCGCGGCCCACGTAATGGCAGGCGTAATGATAAACGCGCGAGGCGGCAGGTGCCGTGGCTGCGAACATGGATGACAAAAGTGCAACGACCAGTAAAAGCTTGTACTGCATGGAACAAATCCCCCCTTAAAGAATTGGGGGCTTGATAGCTGCGCTGCAGCGAGATGTCATGGTGCGTAGCGTTAACTCTCAGTCGCCGTCATTAGGAAAGGTATCGGCCCGGGCCTGCCGCATATCGGGTCTTTTGGAGACTTTGACTTCCAAGATAAGAGTGCGCCCCGCGCGATTTATCTCGGTTTTTGCCGTCTGGCCAATGCCCAGATGGGTAATGGCTCCGATGAGGTCATTTGGTGAATTTACGGCTTCGCCATTCACCTTGGTAATCACGTCACGTGTTTTCAGGCCGGCGCGTGATGCCGGCGCGTTCGGAAATACCTGCGCGACCATAGGCAGGCCGTCGCCGGCATGAGGAGCTATGCCTATTCCGATATAGCCGCGTTCAACGCGTCCATTGGCCTTGAGCTGCGGGAGCGCCGCTTTTACGTCGTTGATGGGAATCGCAAAGCCGATTCCAGGCCCGCGCGCATCGATGGCGTTATTGATGCCCACGACTTCACCGTTCAGGTCGACCAGCGGGCCACCTGAGTTACCCGGATTGATCGGAGCGTCGACTTGCAAATATTTGCCGAAGCCACCGGGTAGCGCACGGGCCTTGGCGCTTACGATTCCATGTGAGACCGAGTGTCCGTGGCCAAAAGGGTTGCCCAAGGCCGCGATCCATTCGCCGACTTTCAGGCGGTCGGAGTCGCCCAGCCTGACCGCATGCAGCTTGCGCCCGCCCTTGGGGTGTACCCGTAGCAGGGCGATGTCGAGCTCGGGATTAGTGCCGATAATCGTGGCCGGCGACTCGCTCTCGGCGTCGGATTCGGTGAACTTCGCCATCACGCCGTCGGCGCCCTCGATGACGTGATTATTGGTCAGGATGAGCCCCTCGTGCTCGCCGGCCTCTATGACGAAACCCGTGCCCAGGGCCATGGTTCTGGGTATGGCCTCGTTGCGGGGCTCACGCGCCTGACCGCGGGGGTCGGCCCAGAAATCAAAAAAATCATCCGGGGTGCGGTAACGCCTCGGGGGCATGTTTTTGGTTGTGAAGATATTCACGACCGAAGGCATGGTGTGGTCGGCGATATTAACGAAAATGTTTTGCAGATCGCCCGTTGCATTGCCAGAGTTGTTAAATGCCTCGGCGTGCGCCGTGCCCATGTTCGCAACCCAGGCCAATAAAACGCAGATTGAAAATGCGGAAGTTTTCGTCTTCATGCATTTCAATATGCCAGACCGGGGTTAAAGCCGGATTAAAGCAGGATTAAAGAGCTTTAATATCGGCGAAAACTTTATCGAGCTCAGCGAGGCCGTCGGGGGGCAGCTCGGGAAACGCCTCGGTGGTCGTATCCGAGATCGTGGGCGCGGCCGCAACATATTTGAGCAGCAGGCTTTTGAGCCATAGGATGTAGGGCATCAGATTTGCGCGAAATTCGCGGTATTCCGTCTCGGGCAGCAGCACGCGATCGGGCAGGCGGGCGTAGCTCTCGTAGCCGCCGGGGTGCTTCATCTCGGCATAAACAATATCCATTGCGGTAAGATAAAGCCCGCGCTTCAGCAGCTCACTCGCCTCGGGCGAATCCTGCTCCGGCGGCAGCTTGGCCAGCTCCCATCCTTCGACCTCTTCTTTTAAACTCTCCAGCAACTCTGATAATCCGGCGATTTTCATTTCTTTATCATAGCCGCATTATCAGAATCCGCGCGCCCGGTATTTTCGAGGCGGCAAGCCTTGCCGGGCGCGCGCGATTTCAGAGCTTTTACTGCAGCTTGGTGGTGGCTTGCCCGGCTTTTACCCAGCCTTGGATGCCGTCAGACAACACGGCCACGTTCGTGTAGCCGGCTTTAGCCGCGCGCTTTGCGGCGGCATGCGAAGCCATGCACTGCTGGTTGGCGCAGTAGAACACCACGTTGGTGTCCTTGGCCGCGGGCAGCACCTTGGCCGTGTCATAATCTTTGTAGCTTGTCAGAAGCGTAGCGCCCGGAATGACGCCGTCTTTCTGGCGCGTTTCTTTATTGTTGGCGTCGAAGATCGCGATCTTTGCGTCTTTCTGCGCCATGAGCGTCGAAAGATCCTTCACGTGAATAAGCTTGAAGGGCTCCGCCTCTCCGGCAAAGGCGACGCATGCAAGCCCGAAGGCAATCAGTGCGGAAATCATCTTCATATTGTTTCTCCTGTTTGTTTATTCCAGCTTCGCTCCGCCGTCGATCCAACGGCCAAGCAAGTCTCTCTCTTCTTGGCTGATGCCTGTCTTGTTCGCCAGCGGCATCGTTTTCAGCACTACGACACGTTCCCGGATTCGAGGGGCCAGTGCCTTGACTCGCTCGGGGGAGTCGAAGGTCACGCCGTTCGGGGCCACTTTAAAGATATCATCAGTCGGGTGACTGGAGTGACAGGCAAAGCATCTGCTTGAAATCACGGCATAAGCTGAGGTGAAAGGTACGGCGGGGCCCGCGCCACTGCCAACCGCCGGGGTGGGCTGCGGAGCGGTCATGACGAAAAGCGCAAGCAGTGCGGCACCGACGGGCAGCAGAATCCAGACGGCACGCCGGTCTTTGGCGACCATATAGTGGCGTACACCCGCGCCCGCTCCGACGAGCAGCAGCAGCACGACCCAGTTCATGGGGTGCGCATACGTCATCGGATAGTGGTTGCTCAGCATGATGAACAGCACCGGAAACGTCATGTAGGTGTTGTGCACCGAGCGGCGCTTGGCAGCCAGGCCCAGGCTGTAGTCGGGTTTGCGGCCCTCTTTGGTCGCGTCGATCATGGCTTGCTGCGCGGGCAGAATGCGTACCCACACGTTCAAAACCATCAAAGTCCCGAACATCGCGCCAACGTGAATGTAAGCGGCGCGGCCCGAAAACAGGTGGCACAGCCCGTAAGCCACCCCTATGATCAGAAAGATTGATACCGCGCTGGCCGCTTTTCCCGTCTTTCCCAGCGGTGACTGGAAAATAAGGTCATAGATAAACCATGCCGAAACCAAAAGCCCGAGTCCGATGGCGCTTGCGGCCCCTGGCGACAGGCTCGAGACGGCGGGGTCGACCAGGTACATGCCACCGGTAGTATAATAGACGATGCCCAGCAACACGAAGCCGCTCAGCCAGGTGAACGTCGCCTCCCACTTGAACCAGTGCAGGATTTTTGGCATCTCGCCTGGCCGGATGAGCCGCTTTTCGACCTGATAAAAACCGCCGCTGTGGACCATCCACAGCTCGCCTTCGACACCCTCACGGGGATGCTCGGGCTCCGCGATGTGGGCATCGAGCCACATGAAATAAAACGAGCTGCCGATCCACGAGATACCCGCGATAAGGTGAATCCAACGGACGAAAAGGTTGAGCCATTCGTGGAGGAAAGGAAACCATTCTGACATGAAGTTATCGTACGAATTTTGGCGGAAACAGCAAGGTCGAACATCCGTTAAAGGCCGCGAACCGGGTTATCGCCTGCTGAAACGCCGGTTCGGACACGTCAAACCTGCGAATTCCGGGCTCGAGCGAAATCGTGTATACTCGAAGATTGCGCTCCTTGCGCTCAGCCTTGCAATCCAGGCGGCCAATGAACTGTCCATCGGCCAGCAGCGGCAGACAGAAGTAGCCGTACTTTCTTTTGGGCGCGGGCACATAACATTCGATCTGGTAATCAAAACCGAAAATATTCTGAACGCGTCGGCGTTGGATGACGGAATTGTCAAACGGGGACATCACGTGAAAGGTGCGCAGCCGCGTTTGCGGGGCGCGCTCAAACGAAGCCAGCGCGGCTTCCAGCACGTGGGGCAAGACATGGAACCCGAGTCCGTCCCGCTGCGCCACGCTTATTTCCGCAACCTCGCCGGAATGCACGAGCTCTTTCAAAACCGCGCGCACCGTGGCCTGCGCCCCTTTGCGCAGGTAGCGCATCTCGGGTTCGAGCGCCAGCCCGTGAGCCCGCAGCACCGAGGTAATCAGAAATCGCGCCATCTCCTTGGGCGTGGGCACGGTGGTGTCGACCCCGGCCGGCAATACGCGTTCGGCGAGGTCGTAAATTTTCTGGAAGCCCTTCCTTCCGCGTACCATCAGCGTGCCTTCGATAAAGAGCTGCTCCAGCGCTGTCTTGGCGGGCTTCCAGTCAAACCACGGGCCCGACTTCACGCCTGCGGGCGCCTCGAAATCGCGCGCTGCCAAAGGTCCCTCGGCCCGCACGCGGTCCAGCACCATGCGCATCGCCCGCTTGTCGCGCGCGAACCAATGTTTTTTTCCACTGGCACAGGCGCGCATGCGCGGCAGGCAGTAGCGAAAATCGCGAAAGGGCAGGTAGCTTGCCGCGTGGCTCCAGTACTCAAATATCTTGGTGTCTTTCGTTTGCAGCTCGTCAAGCCAGGCGGGGCGGTAATCAGGTACCCGGGTCCAAAGCACGTGGTGATGAGCGCGCTCGACCACCGAAATCGTATCGATCTGCACGTAACCCAGGTGTTCAACTGCGCGCAGCACGCCGGGTTTTCCCAGGCCAAAGGCGCTGGCGTCGGTCAGGCCTTGGGCATGCAAAGCAAGAAAGCGGGCCTGCTCGAGCGAGATGTTTTTTTTCACCGGGCTTCCAAAATACGTTTGGCTTTGCGCATGGCGCGCCGGGTGGTGAAGCCCAGCATCATTTTGAGCATGGGCGAAACTGCCCGCATCAGAAAGTGATCACGAAGCACCAGGGTATTGGACTGGCTCCAGCGCGTGGCGCCGCCTACGTCTTCATAACGCCAGCTGCCGCCACCACCCGTGACCCAGGCCGACGTGCTGTTGGTCATCGTCAGTGTCGTGATGCGGGGACGGTCGCCTTTTTTATAGGCGACATCGAACCAAAGGCCTCCGCCAAACCTCGCGCGAACTCTTTGCGGCGGTGACTCCTGAATAATTTCCACTGCCGCAACCGAGCCGTCCCAGTCGCGCCGTCGACGCCAATCCTGGGTGTAGTCCCAGACGACTTCCGGGGTTGCGGCAACCAGGAGCTCCCAATGAATAGTGATTTTGCCCATTTACGTCGCTATAACAGGAACTTAAGCGGAAGTCTTGACGGCAGGACGGATTTAGGAGAATAGTTGTCCAGATTACTCTGAAAGGGAAAGCTAATGAAAGGTCTTATCGTCGGTCTACTTTGTCTGGGATGTTTTGGGTTGGGGACGGCCTATAGTGCCGAATCTGCAATTTCACCGAACTCCCGGGATTCCGACATCATTAATGATGGTGCCCTGATTCAGCAAAACCAGGCGGGCCTGGGCAAGAAGCGGGGGCATTCAGCCTCTGACCTCAATGAGTTTGGCCTGCTCACGGGCATAGGACTTCAGATCGGTCCGAATCTATCGAGCGTTTCGACCAAAGCGAATCAACCTGTCGCGGAATCGAGCGGCCGCGCTCGCATGATGTTTGGCGCCAATATGGATATCGGCCTGGGCTGGATATTCTATGTGCAGCCCGAAGTCGATTACATTCAACGCGGCTTCAGCGAGTCAACCGCGGACAATGGCAGCGTGACTCAGCTCACCGCGGGCCTGGGCTACCTTGAATTTCCGGTGCTGCTCAAAGTTCGTCCGCATTTCGACGGCCGTTTTCGGCCGTTTGCGGTGGTCGGTCCCAGCATGGGATTTCTGGTTTCGCGTTACGCCAGAGTAACCAACACGGATGCCACGGGTGTCGTGACCAATTCAAAAGATTCCGGTCGGGAAAACCAGTTCAATTCCGTGCTTTTCTCGCTCAACGCGGGAGTTGGCTTGGACTTCGACATTCAAGAGTCGATCTCGATGGTGATGAGCTTGCGGTATGCTGGTGGGCTTTCGAGCCTGGAGTCTTCGTCGGCCGACGCCGCATTTCAGCGCACCACGAACGGCAGCTCGATTCAGCTGCTGGCCGGCCTGCAGTTTCTTCTGTAACTGGGATAGCTCATGGAATCTCGAATCAGCATCATTACTTTGGGCGTAAAAGACTTTCTGGCTGCCAAGGACTTTTACACGATTGGGCTTGGCTTTCGGGCTTCCAGCGCGGGCAGCAGCAACATCGTTTTTCTCGATGCCGGCGGAGTGGGGCTGGCCCTGTATCCGCGCGACCTTCTTGCCCAGGACGCCGAGCAGCCCGACAACGGTTCAGGGTTTCGGGGCGTCACCCTTGCCCACAACGTCGCGCGCCGGGAAGACGTGGCCACCGTGCTGGCTCAGGCCCAGAGTGCGGGCGCAAAAATCGTAAAGCCCGCGCAAGACGCCTTCTGGGGTGGCCACAGTGGCTACTTCGCCGATCTGGACGGCCATCTGTGGGAGGTGGCGTGGAACCCTCATTTCAAGTTCCGAGCTGATGGCGGCATCGACCTTTCGAGGTAAATTTAGCGCGCGACGCAGCATCTGCTTTGTGGTACGGGTTCACGCATTGAGCGGCAGGCGCTCGTGGACAGCGCCGTTGGCCGCTCATGTGTTTTTGAAGAGGAGTACGTCATGAAGGTCTCAATGTTTTTGGTTGTATCGTGCGCTTTGGTTTTCGCATCCGCAGCTGGGGCAGCTTATTACGGTCCGGTATCCGGATACCAACCCATCTGTGGCCTGGGCATTTCGTATGACAGCTATGGCCGCGGAATTGAAGACGGGTTCAAGAGCACCTTGCGTCGCGCGAAGCAACTCGACGAGAACTGCTACGACCTCGGAAAGCAATTTGGCGCCAAAACCAGGGCCGAAAACAACTGGTCGTTCTGCGTGAGCGACTTCGACCATGGCATGAAAGACGGCTACGCGTTGTCGTCGCAGTCGCCTGACGGCGAATGTTATTCTCAGGGCTACAAGGCCGGTGAAGCCGCTCTGGACATCGATGCCCGCGAAGGCAAAGCGGCGCCAGCCTGCCAGCAAGGTTATGCCGACGGCGTGAAAGCCTGGAATGCGGGCCAGCCGGCAAGCGTTCCCGGCGACCTGATCGCGGCCCATTGCTATCAGATGGGGTACTTTGACGCGAGCGCCTTGTCCGCGCGTTAACTCGACGGCGAGCTGGTCCTGCCGCCCTTGAGTGTGAGCGACACGATCTGAGAGCCTGAGCGCGAGAGCGAAAGCCGTTGTTCGGCCTTGCAGCCATTCGATGCGATGGCCTTGAGCTCGTAGCGGCCGGGACGAGCATGAAACTCAAACGAGCCGCCTATGGGAACTTGCTCCTGGTAAAGCACCACGTTTTCGAGCGACAGTAGAATTTTCACGGGGCCCTGGGCGCAGGCTTTTTCGGCGCTCACCGATCCGCTGAGGCGTGCGCCCGAACCCAGGGCACCCAAAGCGGTTGAAAGCAGGATTCCGGCATTGATGACCCAGATAAAAGTTTTAAACACGGCTCGTTCCCCCTGAGGGCTTATCGTCAGATGTCAGAAAACCAAATAGCCTTGCACCCATTCTACTTCATTCGCCATGGCCAGACAGACTGGAACCTCGCGGGGTTGGGCATGGGGCAGAAGGATATTCCCCTCCATGCGGCGGGAATTGCCCAGGCGCATGGCGGAGTTTACTGGTCGGCGCAGAAACATGCGCGGCTTGGCCCGTATCTGCTACAAGATCCGAACGCGGCTACCGTCGCTTCTGACGTGCCATTTTTCGGCCACCTGGCCCTCGTCATCATACTTCGTGACCAGCTTTTCGCCGTTGGGAAGCTCTTCGCGCTGGCCCTGTAAAAACCCGT
>JACQAW010000435.1 GCA_016194725.1 Deltaproteobacteria bacterium | reverse complement strand
CTGACTGGCAAGCAACGCCAGTGAAATAAAACCCGTAATCGTGGTCAACATTGTAAAAGTCTTGTCATCGGTGGCACGGTCAGAATTGATCCACGCGATGGTGCAATAAAGAAGCGAGCTCGCGATTGCCGCCGCGACCGCGCCCAGCTGGGGAAAAAGTATGGCCGCGAACATGATATTGAACAGGTAAAACATGGTATACATCGACTCGAAAGGCCCCGTGTAGAAGATCAGCACCGTCGTGAAGAGGATGTCATACGCCACCTGGCTCGTGAGAAAATAACTCACCTTTTTCGCTTTTTCATAAAGGAAAATGAACCCAGTCGTGACCAGGAAAGTAAAAAACGTGATGAAGTAGGTTTTCACGACCGTATCGCGGCTAAGCATGCCCGCGCGCTGAAATACCACCAGCGACACGAGCACCGAGAAAAGCAGCGTCAAGCGCAGAAACATGTAAAGACGAATGTCTTTTTCCTGAGTATTCAACTATCCCGCTCCACCGGCCATCTTGAAGATTGGCAGATACATCGCGATCATGAGGCCGCCGACCATACCGCCAAGGAAAACCAGCACAAAGGGCTCGATCAGTTTCGTCAGATTCCCTATCAGGGCCTGGACCTCTTCCTCGTAAAATTCGGCGATTCTGTCGAGCATCTTGTCGAGATTGCCGGTATTTTCCCCAACTGTGACCATCTGCACGACCATGCTGGGAAAAATCGGCAACTTCGCCATGATTGCGGCCATGGTCTTGCCTGTCTCGACTTCGGACCGCATTTTAGTCAGCGTCTCGGCCAAGGTTTTATTACCAATCGCGTCTTTGCAGATGTCGAGCGCATCCAGCAAATTAATACCGCTCGAAAGCAACGTCTGCATCGTTCGCGAAAAACGCGCAACTGCCACCTTCAGCAACATTGGCCCGAACATCGGAACCTTCAGTGAATAATAATCGCAAAAACTGCGGCCTTCCTCCGATTTGTAGTAAGCGCGCATCGACCATACCGCGAATGCCAGGCTAAAGATGATATACAGGATGTTTCGTTGGAAGAAATGACTGGCCTCGATCACCATCTGGGTGGGAAGCGGCAGCTCCTGGCCGGCGCCTTTCAAAAGATCTTCAAATTTGGGAATGACAAAAACCATCATGATAATGAGCACCGCAACGCCGACTACGGTGATCGCTATTGGATAAATCAGGGCGCCTTGGACCATTTTTTTTAATTTATAGGCGTCGTCCATGTATTTGATGAGACGCTTTAAAATTAAGTCCAACGCACCTGACGCCTCACCCGCCCGAACCATGCTGATATAGATATCAGGAAACGCCTCGTTATAGGGCTTCATCGATTCCCAAAGAAACGCTCCCCCCGAGATCTTCTCTTTGATCGAAAGTATGATGCGTCTCATTCCGCCAGACGTGATCTGCCCCGAGATGATGTCCAGCCCCTGTACGAGAGGGATGCCCGACGAGATCAAAATCGACAGCTGGCGAGTAAAAAGCAGCACATCCTGGTCGCTGACCGAACCGCCGCCGATCGCACCCAGGTCGAAGTTCAAGGCCCCTGCCTTGAAGATGCGTACCGGTCGCATGGCCTGCGCACGCAGCATCAAGCGCACCTCGGCCTCATTGGGCGCGTCGATTACGCCCTTCACCCGTTCGCCAATTTTATTTACGGCAACATAGCTGAACTGAGGCATTCGCCAGATCCTTTATCTTGACTTCTATTTGAGAGCCGCCAACATTTTCGTAATTTCGTCCGGAACCATACTGGCATCGACGGCATCCGACTTGCTCAGAGCCCCGGCCTGCACCAGACGGGTGAGAGACTGATTCATCGTCATCATGCCCGACTCATTCTGGCCGGCCTGCATGGAAGAATAGACCTGATGCATCTTGTCCTCACGTATCAGGTTTCGAATCGCGCCATTGGGAATAAGAATTTCAAGAGCCATGCATCGACCTCCGCCGGAGCTCTTGGGAATGAGCTGCTGCGAGATAACTCCTTGCAACACAAAAGCCATCAGTTGTCTGATCTGCGTCTGCTGATGCGGCGGAAAGATATTCAATAAATCGAGCATGGCAGCCAAGGTCGTCGTTTTACCGCTGCCCGTAGGCCCGGTTACCAGGATCAAACCGTTTGGGCGTTTCACGAGTTCTTTGATCACAGCTGGCAGACCCAATGAATCGAATGACGGAATTTGTATGGGGATCTTTCGAAATACGCCACCCACCGCCCCTTTTTGATAAAAGACGTTGCCACGGAATCGAGCGACATCTTTTACACCAAATGAAAAGTCGAGCTCAAGGTGGCTTTCAAAGTCGGTCTTTTGGCTGTCAGTCAAAACACTGTAACAAAGTTCTTTGGTGTCCTGCGATGAAAGAGCGTCGATCTTCACTTTCACCATCTTTCCTTGAATGCGAAACTGGGGCGGCGTTCCAACCGTAATATGCAAATCCGAGGCGTCCTGATCGACCATGGCCTTCAAAAGCGCCGGCAGCGGAATTTTCGCCATTTTAATTTATCTCCTTATACCCAATTGCTAATCCGATGACGTAAGTGCAACTGCTTCTTCCAATGTAGTGACGCCGTCGGCGACTTTTTGCAAAGCAGCGACCCGCAAGGTACGCATGCCCTCTTTGATCGCCGCACGCTTCAGTTCAATCGCAGTGCAGTTCGCAAGGACCATTTCTTTCAAGCTGGACGAAAAATCCATGACCTCATAAACAGCGACGCGGCCCTTATAGCCGGAGTTGTTGCAAACCTGGCAGCCCTTGCCCTTGAAAAGTTTCAGCTGTACCGCGATCTGCTCAGGAATCCCCACCTCAACGAGCCGTTCAATCGGCACCGCGCCAGGTTCCCTGCACTTCCCGCAGATTGTGCGCAACAGACGCT
>JACQAW010000434.1 GCA_016194725.1 Deltaproteobacteria bacterium | reverse complement strand
CTTCGAAGCGGCTTCGAGCTTCGCGTTGATTTCGGCAGCGGTGGTGTTCTTCGTGAGCTGCACGGTGAGGTCGACCAGCGAAACGTTCGGAGTGGGAACGCGAACCGCGTAACCATCGAGCTTGCCTTTGAGGTGCGGCAGCACCAGGCCTATGGCCTTGGCGGCACCCGTGGTCGTCGGAATCATCGAAAGAGCCGCGGCGCGGGCACGACGCAGGTCTTTGTGCGGCAGATCGAGCACGTTCTGATCATTCGTGTATGAGTGCACGGTCGTCATCAGGCCGCGGACGATTCCAAAGCTGTCGTCGAGAACTTTTACCACCGGGGCCAGGCAGTTTGTCGTGCAAGAGGCATTCGATACGATCGTGTGTTGCTTGGAGTCGTAATTGCCTTCGTTGATGCCCATGCAGATCGTCAGATCTGCATCTTTGCTCGGAGCCGAGATGAGCACTTTCTTCGCGCCGGCGGTCAGGTGTGCGCTGGCTTTTGCTTTGTCGGTAAAAAGGCCCGTGCATTCCATGACAATGTCGACGCCCAGCTCTTTCCAAGGCAGCTTGGCCGGATCGCGCTCGGCGGTCAGGCGTACATTCTGGGAACCGACATGCAGCATGTCGCCCTCAAGACGCACTTCGTGATCCAGAGTTCCATGCACGGAATCATATTTGAACAGGTGGGCCTGGACGTTGGGGGGCGTGAGGTCGTTGACCGCAACGATCTGGATTTGCTTGTTATCAAGAGCGGCGCGTAAAACCCGGCGGCCAATTCGACCAAATCCATTAATTGCAACACGAACCATGGGTCAGCTCCTTTGAGTAAGTTGTTGCTTCTTCTATAGTCCAAACCGCAAGGCCTTCCAAGTTGAATCCCACTGCTGTACGGTGGAAGACGATGAGCGTTTTTTTCATCCCCACGGTCGAGTTTTTAGGGCACTGGGGCTCAGTCTTTTGGTCAACTTTACGCGAAACAGCACCGTTTCTGGTGCTTGGGCTGCTGCTCGCGGGCATTCTGCATGTGCTTGTTCCACCGCGCATCGTGCTTTGGGCCCTGGGCCATCGCGGCTGGCGGGGTGCCATTCGCGGGTCGTTGGTCGGTTTGCCGCTGCCATTGTGCTCGTGTGGTGTTGTGCCTACAGCGCTTACGTTGCGCCGTCAGGGCGCTTCGTTGTCGGCTATGACGTCGTTTACAATAGCCACTCCGGAAACAAGCGTGGATGCGTTGGCCATTACGGCGGCTCTGCTGCCTGCAATATTTTTGGGCGTGCGTCCCTTCGCGGCTCTGTTGCTGGCGTTCGTGGTAGGCACGGTGGTCGAATTTTTTTCGACCACCAGCAATGAAGAGCTGCGCGTGAATGTCATGAAGCTCTCGCGGCTTATGGAAGACGAGCATGGCGAGCCAGCGGCCTCCTGTGATGACACCGCGGAAATATGCCGGGTTTGCGGGCTCATGGTGACCGATGAGCACGAGCATGCCCACCGCTCTTTTGCCCGAATTCGCGCGGTCTTTGGCTACGCCTTCGGCACCTTTTTCAAGGATATCGCTTCATGGGTGATGATTGGGCTGGTCCTGGCGGCGCTGCTTCAAGTGCTCATGCCGGCTGGTGGCATCGACACCACCTGGTTCGGCCGTTACCCCAGTATTCAGGTACTTTTCGCGATCATCGCCGGTGTTCCGTTGTATTCCTGCGCCACGGCCACCACGCCTCTTGCCGCGGTATTGCTGGCCAAGGGGTTGAATCCGGGTGCGGCTCTCGCGTTACTGTTGGCGGGTCCAGCGACGAATATCAGCAGCATGTTCGCCCTGCGGCGCGAGCTGGGAGCGCGCATCACGACCGTGTATTATATCGCGCTGATTCTTTGCTGCTGGGGGCTGGGAGTTGGCTTCAATTTCTTGTGGCCGCTCGTGCAAAAATATCCCGAACTTACTCAGATCGCCAACGCCAGCGCACTCCAGTGGATTCACGGAATTCCGAATTGGGCCGAAATTGGGGCATCGTGGATATTGTTGGTGCTTACGGCCCATCTTTGGGGGCGGTCGGCATTTCATCGCATCGTGCACGGGCATTCCGAGCATGATCATGGGGATCATGCCGGACACGCGCATTAGAAAGACAACTACGGTGACCCGTCACCGGTTAACTGTAACCTGTGATCGGTAACTGAACCGGTACCCGTGCCTGTAGCGGACCCCGAACCGGGCTCTAGAGCTTTGCTCCAGTCTGAATCTGTTCCGGCGTCAAATAATCATAACACTCAAACGGAATATCCAGCTCTTCGGCAAGCGCCTTGAGTGGAGCCAGATGGTCGCCAAACGCGGTCATCGGATGATTGCTGTTGAGCTTTTCCTCAACCCTTCCGCAGAGCCTCAGATACCAGTGCGGCCAATCGGGGCTGCACTTTTCCGAACGCTCGCGCCACTGTTCGGCGGTGGGAACGTCGGTCATTCCGCGGCCGGCGCTGAGGTACATTCGATTGTTCTTGTAGCCGAAACGTGCCCACGTCACGACGCCGGGCTTGCGCACGACAACCGACGAGGTTCCGCCGCCCTCGACGAAGTACATCGGTGTCTGGCGTTCCGACCACGCGCCCTTGAGCGAGTCGTTTGAGCCGTGAGCGAAGTAGGGGGCGAGTGAGCCTGAGTTCACGAACCAGTACAGGCCCTGCTTGGGGTCCCAGTAACGAAGGTCATTGAAGCCCGATGGCTCGCCGTTGTTGAGAAGCTTCAGTACCTGCATCGTGATCGCGGCGCCGTCGTCGACTTCGGTGGCGGCGACGAACGTTTCGCCATCACCTTCGGGCCACAGGCGGTTGTTGAGCAAGCCCAGCGTCAGGTCGGTCGCGGCATAATGTTCGATCCAGTCCAGCTGGTCCTGCACGCCGATGAAGTCGAGGCCAAACTCTTTTTTGAGGTCGAGCAGCGCGAAGTACACCTTCATCTGAAAGACCACCATTTCGCGCGTCAGCGACGTGGCTTTGTCGGTTCCCAGCCGCAGCTCCATTCCTTTTTCAAGAATGAAATTCAGCGCGGCTTCGGCACGGGCAGTAGGAATTTTTTCGGCCATTTTGGCCAAGCGCAGGCCATCGAAGCTTTCGCGTGCGATGCCAAAGATGCGCAGAAAATCGCAGTCCGAGATCTTGTTCCACATCTGCATCGAGCGAGGGCCCACGGCGCCGTAGACCTGGCCGCGCAGCTGGTCTTTTACGGCCCGTGCTTTTGCGCGGTCTTCTTCGGTGACTTTGATGTCGAGCGTTTCAGGATAAGCGGGCTCGTACTTGCCTGAGTGCAGAAACGTCGCAATCGCATCGGCGTAGGTTTCATGCCGGTCGAAGTGCTCGACAAAGAGGCGGCTGCTATCAAGACCAATCTGAGCGGTGCCCGAGGCGGCTGCCAGCAGGCCCACGGCGCCGGGAAAATCCTGAATCGAGCTTCCGAGCATCAGCTTGGGAGTTTCGCGTTTGAGCTGCCACATGGGAGTGACCGAAAAATCAGGGTAGGCCCAGCCGGCGATGAAGTTGATGAAACGTTCACCCTTGGCGTGGCGTATGACCTCAATGCCCTGGGCAACGCTGGCCACCGGCTGCTCGGGGTTCAGCACGTTCGCGGTCCAGCCGCATTTACCGATGACCTTCACGAGCTCCACCAGCTGCTTCATCGCTACGGGCCAGACGGTCTCATTTGCAGACGCGCGGGCGTCGAGTGGCAGATAGATATCGACAATTTTGTTATTGGACATGGAGGGTTTCCTTTCTCAAATCTTTCAGGTTTCTCATCAAATGCTTGTTTTCAACGCCGAACAGGTCGTGGGCCCGGTGATAGACTTCATATAGGCGATCGTAAGTGCGATGCGCGTCTTCATCCGGGGAATAAGTCTTCACGTGCGGCTTGGTCATGCGCGTAATGACGTCTTCGATGTTCTCGCCCAGCGCCACCAGCGCGCCGAATATTGCCGCACCCAAAGCCACGGCCTGACCCGAGGCCGCAATTTTGACGGGTAACCCGGTAATGTCGGCGTAGATCTGCATAATCATCGGATCACGCACCAGGCCGCCGCAGATGACCAGCTCGGTGGCGGGAATGCCGTTTGCCGTGTGGGCATCGACAATCATGCGCGTGCCAAAGGCGGTGCCTTCAATCCAGGCCCGATAAACTTCTTCGGGCTTGGAGTCGAGCGTCAGACCCAGGATCATGCCGGTAAGGTTCGCATTCATCAGAAGCGAGCGATTGCCGTTCAGCCAATCCAGGGCAATGAGTCCGCTCTGACCGGGTTTCAGCGCAGCGGCTTTGTTCGAAAGCTGGTCGAAGTCGGTGTTCATGAAGCCTTTGGCAAACCAGCCAAAAATGTCGCCTACGGCTGACTGGCCCGACTCGTAACCATGAAAGCCCGGAATGATTCCGTCTTTCACGACGCCGGCATAGCCGTCAAAAAGATGAAGCTTGCGCGAGAGCACCATGTGACAAGTTGACGTGCCCATGATCAGCGAAACGGGGCCTTCGCGGTATACACCCATGCCCGCCACGCCGCTGTGCGCGTCGATGGTCGCGGCCGAAACCGGAGTTCCTTCGAGCAAGCCGCTCAATACCGCGAATTTGGGCGTGACGTGACCGGCCAGCTCGCCTGGCGCCACGATGTTTTGCAGCCACTTGTCGCGCAGGCCTGACAGCTTCGGATCAAGCGCCGTAAGGAATTCCAGCCTGGGAAAGCCCAACTCGGCGTTCCACAGTCCTTTGTAGCCCGCTGTGCACGAGTTGCGAGTGAACTTTCCGGTGAGCTGCTGTACAATCCAGTCGCCTGCGTCGATGAGGTACGCGGCTTCGGCGTAAACTTCGGGCGCATGGTTGGCGATTTCCCAGGCCTTGGGCAGCATCCATTCACTCGAAATCAGGCCACTGTAGTACTTCAGAAACGGCTCCTGACGGCGATGCGCGACTTCATTGACGCGATCGGCTTCAGGCTGCGCGGCGTGGTGCTTCCAAAGCTTCACCCACGCGTGCGGATTATTGTGGAACTTCGCGGCCTGCATGAGTGGAGTACCGTCCTCTCGGACGGGGAGTATTGTGCAGGCCGTGAAGTCCACACCGATACCGACGATGTCGGCAGCGGTAACTTTTTCCAGAATGGCGCGAATGGCAGTGAGCGCGCCGTCCAGGTAATCTTGAGGATGTTGAAGCGCGAAGTCGGGAGGCAGCGGCTTGTCGTTGCCCGGCAGGCTGCGCGTGATGACGCCATGGGCGTACGGCACCACGGCCTGCGCGGCTTCAAATCCGTTGTCGCAGTCGACTACCAGGGCGCGTACGGACTCGGTGCCGTAGTCGAGCCCCAGCGCGTAGCGCTTCTTTACAGACATTCGCCACCCTTATCGACGTTCGCTTTGGTAAACACGTGCGAGTTAAGTGTGACTTCCTTGGGAACGGTTTTGCCGCCCAGAATTTTTAGCGCCGACTCGATCGCTTCTTTTCCGCCGGTAGGGTATTCGAAGCTCGCTTCAAGCAGACCCTGCTTCACGAACGACTGGCCTTCTTGCGGAAGCCCGTCAATGCCGACGAAGATGATATTCTTTTCGCGGCCGGCAGCCTTCGCCGCCAGGTAAGCGCCGTGGGCGCCGGGATCGTTGTGAGCGTAAACGAGGTCGATTTTTGGATTCACGGCCAGTGCCGATTCCATTTCCTTGCGGGCGTTGGCTTCGAGCCACTTCATGTCGGCCTCGAATACGATGTCCACCACGGCCGGGGCAGCCGCTTTGATGCCGGCGCGAAAGCCCGAGTTGCGATCCTGGGCAGGAGTAGAGGTCATGAGGCCCTTGAGCTCGACCACGCGGCCTTTGGCACCGCCGGCGGCCAGCTCGGCCACGCGCTTGGCGATCCATTTGCCCGCAGCCATGCCGATCTTCTTATTGTCGGCGCCGATGAACGACGTGTAGCTCGAGCCCAGCACTCGGCGGTCGAGCACGATAACAGGAATGCCTTTCTTGAACGCTGCAGCCACGGGCGCGGTCAGCGGCGCGGCTTCTTTGGGCGAGATGATCAGCAGATTCACGCCCGCGTTGACGAACTCTTCGACCTGCGCGCGCTGCTTGAGCGTGTCGTTCTGCGCGTCTTTGAATATCACTTCGATGTCGGCGTTGCCTGCTGCCGCTTTTTTGATGTCGGCGTTCATTTGCACGCGCCAGGGTTCGCCCAGGTTGCATTGGCTCATGCCGATGACCCATTTAGCTTTCGCGTGCGCGTCCCCAGCACTAGCTACGACCAGTAAACTTAGAGCAATTACCGAATATTTCATTTCTTACTCCTTTGCAGCAGTACTGCCGCGACAATGATTAGGCCGGTCAGCATCAGGCGGCTGCTTTCGCCCACCGCATTGATGCTCAGAATCTTTTCAAGATAACCGATGGTGAAAGCGCCAATCAGCGTCAGCGCTATTCCGCCGCGTCCGCCGGCAAGGCTGGTGCCGCCAATGACGACCATAGCGATTGCGGTAAGCTCATAACCGGCGCCGGCTTCGGGGTCGCCCTGCTGTTCCTGCGCGGCCTGGCAAATTCCCGCGATGGCGCTGAATACGCCCGAAAGTCCATAGGCCCAGACTTTGATCGCCTTGGTGGGCACGCCCGAAAGCCGTGCCGCGTTTTCATTTCCGCCGGTGGCATAGAAGTAGCGGCCCCAGCGCAGCTTTGTCAAAAGCACGTAGCAGGCCAAAACGCACACCAGCATTACGAGTGTCACCACCGCGATGTTTTCGCCCAGGATGCGGTGGTCGATGGTGCCGAATAGCGCAGGCAGCTCGATGTTCTTGTAGCTGTCGTCGGCTTGCAGCACGGCAGTCGATATTTTCTGGCCGCCTGAAATCGACTTCGCCAGTCCGCGCGCGAAAACCATCATCGCCAGCGTGGCGATGAATGGCTGAATGTTGAAGCCGGCAATCAGGCCGCCCGAAAGCGCGCCGCAGGCGGCGCCAGTGAGAACACAAACGGGAAGCGCAAGCGCGGCAGGCCAGCCCAGGTGCAGAGTGAGCAGCGAGAAAAGCACGGCGGTAAATCCCACGACGCTGCCCACAGCCAGGTCGATGCCGCCTGTGATGATCACCAAGGTCATTCCGCAGGCCAGCATGCCGGCGACCGAAACCTGCCTGAGCATGTCGCGGTGGGTGCTCCACTTGTAGAAGATTCCACCGGGGTTGAAGATCATTCCGATGGCGGCGATAAGAACCAGGGCCAGCAGGGCGCGTACCCAGGGCTGCTGCGCAAGCTTGCGCAGGTGGATCGGAGCGTTTGGTTTTCTCTTGGCGTCAAAACTTGGCGCCGGGCTTGCCGATGGAATCGTGGCTATCGTGTTTGCATTGCTCATGCGGCTACCTCTCCCATCGCGGCTCTCAATATTTTTTCCTGGGTCGCCTGTGCGCGTGGCAGCTCGGCGGTTATTTGTCCGCGATGCAGGACCATGATGCGATCACTCATGGCCAGCAGCTCGGGCATTTCGGTCGAGATCATGAGAATGGTGATGCCTTGGCGGGTGAGGCGGTTCATCAGCTCGTAAATTTCGTGCTTCGCGCCCACGTCGACGCCGCGGGTAGGTTCGTCGAGCAGCAGAATCTTGGGCTTGGTTTCGAGCCATTTGGCGAGCACCACTTTTTGCTGGTTGCCACCCGATAGCTCCCCGACAGTCTGTTCCACTCCCGACGCCCGAATGCGCAGGCTGGTGCCATGGGCCCGGGCTTTTTCTGTTTCCGTATGGGTGCTCATCCAGCCATACGGGCTCACGCCGGCCAGCGAGGCCAGGCTGATATTTTTGGCGATATTCATGCCCAGGACCAGGCCGGTGTCTTTGCGGTCATTGGTAACATAAGCCATCTGTCCGGCAATGGAGGTCCGTGGCGATCGCACGACGAATTCTTCGCCGTCGATTTTGACTTCGCCGCGCACGTTGCTGCCATAGGCTCCGAACAGGCCGTTGAAAAGCTCGCTGCTACCCGACCCCTGGAGGCCGGCGATTCCGATGATTTCTCCAGCACGGGCGTCGAGCGTGAAGTTTTCAACCAGACCCGGTACGCCGAAATCCTTGAGGCTCAGGCGTATTTCGCCCAGGCTGGGGTTGCGTGCTGGAAACTGTTCCACGAGCTCGCGTCCGATCATCCAATGAACAAAAGCGCCCTGCGACAGTTCGGCGGCGTTCGCCGTGCCTATCCATTTGCCATCGCGCAGAACCGTTATGCGGTCGGCCAGCCGGTAAATCTCGTCCATCTTGTGCGAGATATAGATAATCCCGCAGCCACTGGCCTTGAGCATCTCGATGAGCTCAAAAAAATTTTCGCACTCCGGTTTGGTCAGTGCGCTCGTGGGTTCGTCCATGATGATGATTCTGGCGTCAAGCGAAAGCGCCTTCGCGATTTCGATGCGGTTTTTAACCGACATCGCGAAGTTTTCGACAGGCTCGTTCAAATCGATTTCCAGCTCGAGCTGCCCGCAAATTTCCGCGGCGCGTGCGCGTTGCGTGCAGCGATCGAGCAGGGGGCCACGCGACGGCTCGCGGCCCAGAAAAATATTGTCTTCCGCGCTCATCGAGTCGATTAGCGATAATTCTTGATGTATGACCGAAACATGATTGCCTCGGGCATCGACCGTGCCGTCGAAGTCGGAACAGATGCCTGCGAGTATTTTGATCAGGGTGCTCTTGCCTGCGCCGTTTTCGCCGGCAAGCACATGCACTTCACCGCTGCGAAGCTCAAATGGCACGCCGTCGAGCACGCGAACCGTGCCGAACGATTTTCCAACGTTGCTTGCGGTCAATAATATAGGCGCCCCGTTAGGCGTTTGGCTCAGCACGAATACTCCCCTTCTCCTAAGAACACTGACCACCCTGAAGAACACTGACTGTCTAGATGGTTAGTGCGCAGCGTCATAACAATGGGAAGTGAACCTGTCAACAACCGCCCCAGCGCGCCCTTGACAGGCATGGCCCCTAATGGGAGCTAGACCCTGATGGCCAAATTGAAATTCGCAAAAGACCTCAAGGACAAGGATGTCGTCAGCGACGTGTTTCTTGTTAAATATTCGGCAGTTGTACAGGCAAAGAACGGCAAGCCTTACCTGAATGCCATCCTGTGCGACCGTACCGGCGATCTTGAGGCCCGCGTATGGGAAAACGCTGAGGCCGCCGCCGCGGTACTGACCAAGGCATCGTTTGTGAGGGTTGATGGCCGTATCTCGGTATACCAGGGCAAGCGCCAGTTCATCATCAATGCCTATGTTCAGGTACCTGCGGCCCAAGTTGAAGCGAAGGACTACCTGGTCGAAGGCAAATGCGACGTCGATGCCCTCTTCGTCAAGGTGCTTGAGTACGCGCGCTCGCTCGAAAATCCATTCAGCCGCGAGCTGGCCCTGCGCGTGCTGACCAACGAAGATGTCAGCAATCGACTTCGCCTGGCGCCCGCAGCCAAGTCAGTTCACCATGCCTATCGTGGCGGCCTGATCGAACACATGGTTTCGATCGCGGGCATCCTGGACGATCTCTCAAAACATTACGGCGCAATGCTGGACCGGGACTTGCTGATGCTGGGCGGTTTTTTTCACGACATCGCCAAGCTCTGGGAGCTCGAGTACTCGCTCACCACCGACTACACCGACGAGGGCCGGTTGGTCGGTCATCTGGTCATGGGTGTCGAGCTGCTCGAACGCGAAATGAACGCCATTCCCGATTTTCCAAGGCACCTGCGCCTGCTCATCAAGCATCTCGTGCTTTCTCACCACGGCGAGTTGGAATACGGCTCGCCCAAGCGGCCCAAAATTCCCGAAGCGCTGGTCGTGCATTACGTCGACGACCTGGATTCCAAGCTCAACGCAATCCAAGGCTTCATCGATAAAGATGAGCAGCAAGGCGACTGGACCAGCCTGAATAAAATGTACACGCGCTACTTTTACAAAGGCCCGAAATCAGTCCCCGCGAAAACGGAAAAAGCACCGGTCGCCAGTGACCACTAGTGAACGGTACCTGGTCCGGTGCCGACACCGGAAACAGTTCCTTCAACCGGTACGGTAACCGTTCACCGGCCACTAATGGACTCCGCTCTCAGGTTCCCGGCTTCGCTTCAGCTTTGTCATCCGCCTTCTTCGCGCAACCCTCCCGAACAATCGAAGTCGTTCCCAAAACCGTCACGCCTTCTTTGGCATCGCCGCCACCCATCACCGACGAGCCATCCTTGCTGGAGGTCAGGTTCGACGTGCAGTTCAGGTGAATCACCGATTTGCCCAGCACCGAAACCTGCCCCTTCAGGCAATACCAGCCTTGGGGATTCATCAGGCGCATTTCTGACTTTGAAAGCACGGCAACGCTCGCCTTGACCAGAATCAGCTCGGGGTTCGCGGTGACCGTCTCGTCATTTATCGAGCCGCCAATGCCGAGAATCTTCACCTTCGAGGTCATGGTCCTGAACTCGGGCGCCTTCTTATCGAACGGATGCTTGGGCCAGCTGCTCAGGCAGCCTTTGATCGCTTCAAGGTCGCCGTCTTCAACCGCGTAAGCCAGTCCTGAATTCGAAACTGCCGTCAGAAACAGCGCGAACAGAATTAATTTTTTCATCCTTCAATTGGTACAGGATACCCCTGCGACAATCAAGACGAAGGCGAGTTGTAGCTGGTCGACGACGGCGAGTACTTCAATTTCTTGAGCAGCTCCTGCGAGCGCTCGGGTGATTCCGCGAACAGGAAGCCCTTCACCGCGAAGTCCCGCTGCGAGGCGCCGGAAACCGAAATGTCGACGCCGTAAGAAAACAGGTTTTCGAGAACCTGGTTGTACAGCGTCGAAAATTCCTCTGGCGTGCCCATCGCGGTATTGTTCTTTTCGAGTTCCACCAGCGCACGGCGGGCAAGCTGCACGCGTTGTAGTATGGCGTACCGCTGCGTTTCAAAGGCCAAGTAAAGCTTGGAGTAGCCAGTCGTGAAAAATTCCTTGGTCAGCTTTTCAGCGTCGCCATAACTGGCATTCAAACGCTCAGTGCGAGCAACCAGCGCGGCATTGCTGATCGGGCCAACGCCCCGGTAACCCAGGTAGCGCGCGCGCGCGCGGGCCTGTACCCAGAAGCTCTTGCGGTCAAAAGTCGGCAGCGAGGCGCTCCAGACCAGTTGTCGGCCGATGTACAGCGGAGTGAGCGACAGGATGTTCAGGGTGCCGCTTCGGCCGTGAATCGTAAGCATGCCGGCCGTGATTTGGCCGTCACGAATCGCGCCCAGCAGCTCGTCCCATTCAATCGCTGCAACGCCCATCATGTTTCCGTACGTGCGCGCCAGCGTGAATAGCGAAAAAATGCCTTCCAGCTGCTCTTTGCGAATTGCTTTGAACTTGTCGCCGATCTGCGTGCCCTGGTTTTCGATGGCCTTGATGGCGCCCGAAATCTTTTCTTCGATCTGGGCATCGCGCCGATTCTTGACGGTGATTTCGAGCAGCTGAAGTTCCAGAGTAAGGTCTTGAATGCGGCGGAGCACGGGATACTCGGGTGAGTTTTTCACCCCGGCCAGGATCGGTAGCTCGGGCGCGACTGAGCCATTACTGAAAGCAACCGACGAGACGAGCCAGATGCTCATGAATGTGGCGGACATCTTCAACAACTGCATAAATCTTCGTTCCCCAATGCCAGACTAGTAGTGCACTAAATTTGACGGACATATAGCAAACGAATCCATTAATATCAACGTTTAGGTAATGCGAAGATTCGGCGGGAATTGGCTACAGTAGCGGAAGAAAGGGCGTCTAGTGGGATACCTTTTGCGGTGGCGACAATCTTGGCTGTTTCTGTCAAGTATGCAGACTGATTGGGCTTTCCCCGGTAAGGAACCGGAGCCAGAAACGGGGAATCGGTCTCGAGCAGAATGCGATCCAGCGGAACATCGCGGGCGATATCTCTAAGATCAGCCGCCTTTTTAAAAGTCACGATGCCGGAAAACGAAATATAGAAACCCAATTTCAGGCACTCCTCGGCAAAGTTTCGGGTACCCGAGAAGCAGTGGATGATGCCGGGACCCCGCCCGCTGGGGTCAGCAGCCCTTCTTTTTGCGGCATAAGCGGTAAGGCTGGTCAGCAAATCGGGCTCGGCATCGCGGGCATGGATGACAATGGGTTTGTCCCAGGCCACCGCCAGCTCCAGCTGACGCTCAAAGCTTGCACGCTGAACTTCGCGCGGGGAATGGTGGTAGTAATAGTCCAGCCCGATTTCGCCTACCGCGACGCACTTGGGGTGGGTGCGCAGGGAGTTCATGGTTTGCTCGACCTCGGCGTTGAAATCAACGGCCTCGTGTGGGTGAATGCCCACGGTGAAATACACGTCGGGGTATTTCTCGGCGAAATCCTTGAGGGTCACCAGCGACTTGGGCCGCGTGCCGATCGTGACGAAAGCGGAAAGGCCTTGCGCGCGGGCATTGGCAAGATACTCGTCGACAGAAAAAGGGTACTCGTGTTCCAGGTGCGTGTGCGAATCGATCCACTCGAGCACGGGTCAGACTCCCAGTTCGCGCATCAGCAGCTTTAACCGGGTCTCGTCAATCGCGCCCTTCACCATGCGGCCGCCCACGAAAAATGTCGGCGTCGATTCCAGGCCCAGCTTTTCGGCCAGCTCCATGTCGGGCTTCAGCGCGGCTTCGGTGGCCGGCGAGGCGACGCATTCATCGGACATCTTGACGTCCATGCCTACCTCGGTCACCCAGGCGGCGATGTTGTCGGGCGTGATGTCTTTCTGATTCTGGAAAAGCTTGTCGTAAATCTGCTGAAACTTGCCCTGCTTTTTGGCGCAGTACGCGGTTTTGGCCGCCAGGCATGCGTAGGGATGCATGGCATGGCGGATGGAAGGGTTGCACGAAGGGTCGAGTGGGTAGCTTTTGAAGATGAGCTGAATCTTGTCGCCGTAACGCTCAAGCAGGCGATGCATCTGCAGCGCCGCGAAGCCGCAGGCGGGGCACTGAAAATCAGCGAACTCGAAGATGCGCAGGGGCGGGTTTTCGCCCTGAAACCCCTGGCGCGGCGAATCTCCGGGATCGATGGTCTGAACCTTTTGCGCCCGAAATTCGTCCACGAATTTTTCCGGGTCTGGCAGCGGAAAGCGGTCGTCGCGCAGCTGCGAGGTGAGCCCGAACGTCACCGCAAAAAGGGCGATGCCCGCACCGAAGTAGATTCCGATTTTCTTGCGGTCGGATTGGGCAAACGATTTGCCCAATCCGTTGCCCGAGCTGAAATCGCGCAAGGCTACCAGGGTAAGCATGCAGGTCGTAGCGCTCAGCACCTGCATGGTCATGCACATGACGCACCATTTGTGCAGCAGAAACAGGGTGACGCTCAACGTGCCCAGCGAAGCCAGCACGCTGACCACCGATAGCGCCGACAGCGAAACCAGAACCTCGCGGCGCGAGAAGCTGTCGCGTGCGCCGACAAGGCTGAGAATGAATCCAAAAAGGTAGTAGGCCAGGCCAATAGTGGCCAGCGGAATTCCGGCCAATTCCGAGTAACTCGAACCCATCACCGCGACGCAGTCGATGGTGCTGTTGACCTGGCAAAACGACGTAACGCCCACGCCATTGGTGACCTGGTAATGCAGCCACACGAGGTATCCCGATACCGCGCTGGCCAGCAGAAACAGGATTGCATTTGTTTTGAGCAGCTTTGAAGTCATTTCAGGGTACCCGCTTTAAATACAAAATACTCCGCCAGGCCCAAAATGAGAAGGCCCGACGTCATCTTCACCCAGCTGAGCCATTTGCCCGACTTCGGCATCAGCTTCATGGCGCCGGTAAAGGTTCCGACCACGACCAGTATGGTGCCCAGGCCCAGCGCAAACGAGAACATGAGCGCTCCGCCAAACACCACCGATTTGGTGGTGGCGATGTACGACAGAATCGTGGTCAGCACCGGAGTAGTGCAGGGCGCCGCGATAAATCCGCTGCTCGCTCCCAGAATAAAGGCGCCCAGAATCGATGCCTCGTTGTGCTCGGCCGTGGGCAGCCCACCCTTCTTTAGCCGGCGCGCGCGCATGATGCCTTCGATCCAAATCTGAGGATCGAATTTGATGACGTCCATCATCCAAAGGCTGCTGACGATCATGATGCCGCCCAAAGCAAGGTACCAGCCTGGCGTGTTGGTCATCGTGCCGAAAATCTTGCCCGAGGCGCTGGCAATGATGCCCAGCACCGTATAAATCGAAGCCATGCCCAGCACGTAAAAGGAGCTGAGTATCCAGCCAGTCCTGACAGATCGTTCGCTGGCACCGCCAATGAAACCCATGGTGATGGGAATCATGGGGTAAATACACGGTGTAAAACTCGATACGATGCCACCCAGGTACGCAAACACCAATGCGGCGAGGCTGGAGATCAAGGTATCGGCTTGCAGTGCTGATTTAAGTTCTGAGAATATTGAATCCAAGCGTTATCCCCTATAGCATGCGATTTCCATGGTCACCAAGATCATAACATTTAAAGTCAAGCTTGCCATTGCTTTGCTCGTGGTCGCGGTCATCTTGTTGTGGCCGCACAAAGGCACGGGTTTGAGCTGCGTGGGAAGTGCCGCGCGTCCGGCCTTGCGCATGCAGCTGCCCTACGAGCCGGCGACGCTCGATTTTTCCCTGGCTGAAGATGGAGTCTCGTTCCGGGTGCTTTCAGCGGTAATGACCGGACTGGTCAGCTACGATCGCGATTACCACATCAAGATGGAAATCGCCGAGAAGATGGAAAAGCTCGAGGGTGGACGCAAATACCGCTTCACGTTGCGTCCCTGGAAGTGGAGCGATGGTAAACCAGTCACGGCCGATGACTTCGTGTACGGGATGCATCGCACGCTTGACCCCGCGACCAACTCCAAGCTCGCCGACCTGCTTTTTTTCGTGAAGGGAGCGCGCGATTTCAAGCGCGGCAGGCTCAAGGATTTTTCCAGGGTGGGCATCGAGGCCGTTTCCGACGATGTGCTGGAGTTCACGCTCGATATTCCGGTCAGCTTTTTTCCTCATGTGCTCACGCTTCCCGTCGGCTACCCTCAGCGCGCTGACATCATCACCAAGCTGGGGCCTTCGTGGCCCGAACATATGGCCTCCACGGGGCCCTATATGATTTCGCGCTGGCTGCACGACCAGCGCATCGAAGTCGAGCAAAACCTGAGCTATCCGAATTTCGAAGCCGGCGCCCCCGAACATGCCGTGTTTCAAATTATTCCCGAAGAGGCTACCGCAGTTAATCTTTTCGAGAACGGCCGTATCGACGTGCTGTTCAAGGTGCCCTCGTTTGATATCGAGCGGCTGCGCAAGCGCGGCGCCGTGCACGAGTTCCCTTACTTCGCGACCTACTATATCGCCTTCGATCAGCGGCAAGCGCCGTGGGGCGACCAGAAAGCGCGGCTCGCGGTGGCTCAGGCCATCAATCGCAAGCTCATCGTCGATGCCATGGGGGGCACTGAGTATGTCGCGTCCAGCTGGATTCCGCGCGGCTTGCCCGGCTTCAACGCGGCAATCGGCGTAAAACACGACCCCGCGCGCGCGCGCGACAACTGGCTGAAGTCAAAAGGCGCGGGCATGCGAAAAACCCTGCTCGGATTCGACACCAGCTTTCGAAATCAAACCGCGGTTGAACGCATTCAGGCCGATCTTAAAGAGTACCTGGGCCTGGGCGTTGAGCTGCGCAACCGCGACTGGAAAGCCTATCTGCACGAGCTGGCCACCAAGCCGGCGCCGATGTACCGCTTCGGCTGGCTATCGCCGCTGGTCGATGCGTACTCGAATCTTGTCGTATTCGAGTCGGGCAACTTGAATAATTATACGGGCTGGGCCAACAAGAACTACGACGAGCTGCTGCGCAAAATCGCGGTCGTCGAACCCGGTACTCCCGAGCGCCAGCGTCTGATCGATCGCGCCCAGCACATTCTGCTCGAAGAAGCCGTGACCGTGATTCCGATTTTTCATTACGCCCAGATTCTAATCATTGATCAGAAGATCAAGGGCTTCTGGGTCAACGGAATGGGTATGGTTGACTACATGAAGGTTCGTATTCAGTACTGAAGTATTTCTGTTGGTGGAAAGGTGTTTCAGCTGGTTTTTCCGATCCAGCTCCACTGCCGTCCCGCCGAAGTTTTTTCGTGGGTTCCTCGTCGATAGCTGGCCAGACCGCCGGGCCCACAGTAGGTGCACGCGCCGACGTCTTCGATCTGCTTGTCGGGAATCCCCATGCTTGCCAGTTGCAGGCGTGCGATGGTTTCCAGGTCCAGCCACAAGTCGTTAGCCGAGGCTGGGGCAGGGCTGCGTGCGGCAATTGTACCGGGAGGCTGTGATTTCTGCCACGGACGATTCCCTGGCTTCCATAGCTGTCCCCAGTCTTTTTCAAAGGAGTCGACAATGTCCTGGCTCACCTCGAAACAGCAGGGCCCGATAGCCGGTCCTATGGCCGCGACGAGTTGGTCGGGCTCGATGCCCAAAGTGGAAAACAGCGCTACCGCACGCGTAAGAATTCCTTTGTGCAGGCCGCGCCAGCCGGCGTGTACAGCGGCGACGGCTTTTCCCGAGCGCTCGGCGAAAAGCACCGGCAGGCAATCGGCTGTTTGCACCCCAACCAGACGTTTTGCGGCGCTGACCAACCCGTCGGCCTTCAGGGCGGCCAGCTCGTCAGCCTTTTCGCCCGCAACTTGAATAAGGTGGGTGCCGTGCACTTGCTGGCAGCGTACGAGGGCTTCGGGAAAAGGCGTGGTGGGGCCGTCAAATTCATGTTGAATCCCCGCAATTTTTAAAAGAAGCTTGGAGAGCAATGGCATTTTTCGAAGACTAAACAGGAAGTTCGGGCAACACAAGGAGGCTTATTTGCCAATTGTTCAGGTTAGTGCCCTGTCGCAAAAAGCCGGGGTGAATGTATCAGAGGTGCTACGTAAAGTTTGCTGTGAGCTTGCACGGGTGATTCAGAAACCGCCGCATGCCGTATGGGGAACCTGGCAGAAGCTTGAAGCCGGCTGTTACTGCGAGGGTGATAGTCCTAACGACATGCAGCCGGCCGGCACGCATCCGCCCATCGTGAACCTGATCGCCTTTGAAGGCGCGTCGGCCGAAAGAATTGAAGCGGTGCTTACCTGCGTGGCAGAAGTGCTTGTGCGAGAGCTGCAGATCGACAGTGGCAACGTCTTCATCACCTACAACGAAGCGCGTGCCGGAAGGACCTTT
>JACQAW010000421.1 GCA_016194725.1 Deltaproteobacteria bacterium | reverse complement strand
TTCTTGATGAGCGCTTCGATCTTGAGCATCGAAGCCGGCGGAAAGCCCAGGCTGGGCATCTCGAGCACGTTGTCGCTCTGTTCGAGAATACGCATGACGGCTCGCTCGCCGTGCGCGGTGGGAATGGTCGATAGACGAATGTCGATGTCTTTGCCGGCCAGCTTGATCTTGATGCGGCCGTCCTGGGGCAGGCGCTTTTCGGCGATGTCCAGCGTACCCATGACCTTGATGCGGGACGTGATGGCGGCATGAGCGCGCTTGGGCTGGCGCAGAATGTCGTACAGCACGCCGTCGATGCGAAAACGGATAATCATCTCTTTTTCGTAGGGCTCGACGTGAATATCGCTGGCTTTCTCTTTGACGGCGCGAAAGATCATGGAGTTGACGAACTTGATGACCGGCGCGTCGTCCTCGCTGGCATCAAGAATGTCGATCGGCCCTTCGAGATCGTAGGTCTCGTCGAACTCGTCCTTGATGTCGGTGATCATGTTGGCCGTGGCGCGCTCGTAAACGCGGTTGATCGCGTCCTGGATGCGTGACGGCGTGCTGACGACAATCTGGATGCGGCAGCCGGTAAAGACACGCAGGTCTTCCAGCGCCCCCAGGTTGAAGGGGTTGCTCACGGCCACCATCATCGTGTCGCCCATCTTGGGGTCGCCATAGCGCGCGAGCGGCAGCACTTCTTTTGACTTGGCATAATTGATGGGGAGCTTCGAGACGAGCATGGGGTCGATGTCGTTCGGCTTGAGATCCTCGACATAGGGCAGGTCAAGCTGCCCGCAGAGCGCTTTGAGAATCTCGTGCGGCAGCACGAAGTTTCGCCGCACCAGAATTTCGCCCAGCACGCCGCCTTCTTTGGCCTGAATTTCAAGCGCATCGTGCAGCTGGGCCTGGGTAAGCGTCGTCGTCTTGAGCAGTATTTCGCCCAGCTTCTGATTTTGCGGCGCTAATTCCCTGGTTTCGGAGGCCATTTTATCTCGTCCTCGTGCTCATCAGAAGTTGGTGGCGCCGGCTGGCGGAGTTGCAGTCGGAGCCGCTGGTGTCGGCGCAGGCGCCGTTGCCGCCGGTGGCGGAGTTGCCGGTGTCGGCGCGGACGGCGTTACCGTTGTGGCCGGTGGCACCTGGTTCGTTGGAACTCCTGGCGTCATTGAAAAACCCGGAGACAAGCCGGGAGCCGTTCCTGCGGGCACGGCAAACGGCGCGTTCTGCGGTAATACACCGGGAGCCGTGGCGCCGTCCATACTTTGGCTCGTGCCTGGCTGAGCGGTGCCGGGCGGAAGGGCTTGGCCCTGGGTGCGGGGGCCGATGGTCTTTGGTGTTTTGTCATCGGCCGGTGGCACGTCTTCGTTGGGCTCAAGATCGGCGTTTTCCACCCGACCGCCCGACTTCAGATCGCCAACCGGCGGCAGACTCTTGACCAGGTCGAGCTTGCTGTCCTGGAAAGAGTCTTCGCCACCGTTGTTTTTCTCGAGGAACTCATCACGCTGCCGCAGCTTCTTGTCCAGAATCTTTCTGACGTGCTGGTACTGCTTGATGATCTGCGGAGTCATGAAAACGAGCAGGTTCTGCTTGGCGCTGATGGTTTCCTTGCTGCGGAACAGCCAGCCGAGCAGGGGAATATCGCCCAGGAGCGGCACCTTGGTCGAGTTCTCAGTGACCTTGTCGCGCACCAGGCCGCCCATGGCCACCGTGTCGCCATCCTGCACGACCACCGTGGTTTTGGATTGGCGGCTGGTCGTGGCAAAGGCCGTGGCTTGCAGAGCCGAAGGGACGTTTCGATTGTCGATATCCTCGATTTTCTGGTCGATGTCGAGCTTCACGAAGTTCGAAATCTTGTTGATCTGCGGCTTGATCTTGAGCGTGAGCGAAACTTTTTCCTTGGTAATGCCGGTGCTCGAGGTGCCTTGTACGGCCGTAACGGTCGGCACCGGAATGTTTTCCGATATTTCGATCGAGGCTTCCTGGTTATCGAGCGTCAGCAGCTGCGGCGTGGCCAGCACGTTGTTGCTGCTATTGGACTGCAGGGCTTTGATCAGGCCGGCGACGTTCGAAATATTGGCCGTCTTGCCGTTGCCCAGGTCGATGCTCTTGCCGCCCTTTCCGCTTTGGAAACCCATGAGCAGGCCGGGGACCGAAAACGGGTTTTGCAGAAAGTTCGCGAAGTCCTGGTTGGGCAGAAAGCCCACGCCCGAGGTCGGGGCCGCGATGCTGGTCGCGAGCACGAAGTCCTTGTTCAGGTTGATTTCCATGATGACGGCTTCGACGTAAACCTGGTCGCGCGGAACGTCGAGCTTCGCGATCACGCGGCCCACCGTCTGGTAATCGCTGGCTGTGCCGGTAATGACCAGCGAGTTGGTCGGCTTGTCGGCCGAGATCTTGATGCTGCCCTCGAAGAGCGTCGCGGTTGCCGAAGTGGGCGCCCCGCCCACGGGGTTAACGCCGCCGGGGGGGCGGCTGGCGCCCTGGGCAAGATTATTCAGAGTGGTTGCCACCTGCTCGGCATCGGCGAACTGCAGATACACGACGTGAATCTTGTTGCCACCCTGGCTGGCGGTGATTTTCGCATCGAGCTTGCGAATCAGCTCTTTGACCTGCTCGAGGCCCTTGGCATTTGCGGATACGATCACCGAGTTCGTGCGGTCGTCGGGGATGATGTGCGAGATGACGCCGCCTTCCTTGGTTTTGCGCGCGGCAAAACCGCTGCCGCTGCGAAAACGCGGAATGCCCGGTACGCCGCCGGGCTGGCCAGGACCGCTGCCCGCGCTGCCCGGCAGCAGCTGGTCGATGAGTTTCGCGATGTCCTGGGCCGAGGCGTACTTGATGCTGATCACCTCAAGGCCTTCGTCGTAGCCCTCGACGTCGAGCAGCTGAACCATGTCGACGATCTTTTTGATGTTCGAGCCGGTGTCGGTGATGATGAGCGTGTTGGTCTGGTCGTACGAAATGATGCGCGTGTTGGGCGGCATGAAGTTGCGGAACACCCGCGAAACCTCGTCGGCGCTGATGTACTTCAGCGGCAGCACGCGCGTGATGTACAGGTCGTTGTCGGGGCTGTAGTCGCCCGAATAGGTTTTGATCTGCTTGTCTTTGGCGTCACGCTGGCGCGCGATGCGAATATAGGCGCCGGAAGGAATGAGCGAGAAGCCGTTGACGTCCAGGGCCGTGAGAAAAGCTTTCCAGGCATCGCCCACCGTGATGGACGAGTTGCTCACGACCGAGATGCGGCCTTTGACGTCCTTATCGAGAATGAAATTCAGGCAGGTAAGCCTGCCCAGGGTTTTGGCGATCTCGACGATGTCGGCATCGGGAAAGTCGAAGTTGGTGATCACGTCGGGGCCATAACCGCTATAGGGGTCGAGCTTCAGGCACGCCGGGCCCTTGGCCCCGGGCGTGATTCTCGAATTGGCGCCGCCAGTGGTCGACGTGGCGCCCACGTCGTTGGCCGCGTTGTTGAAGTCGATTCCGCTGCCGCCGCCGGGCTTGCTGCGGTTCATGGGCGCGCCGCCGCCGGGCTTGTTGCCCCGCGCACGCAGGCGTTCTTCCATGCGCTGCCTTAAAATCTCATCGCTGATGTCACTGACGTCATCGGGCTCGTCGAAGTCTTCGTTGTCCTCGCCAGGCTCGAACAGGTCGTCGCCCTTGCCGCCGGGTTTGCCCGCGAAGGGGTTGGAGCCGAAGCTGGTTCCCGGCGGAGTGAAGCCTCGGGCGGGTGGGGGCGTCTGCGCCGCAAGCTGCAAGGGCATCAGCGCGCCCGCCGCAATCATCGCCACGATCATTGAGCGCCGCCGTCCCAGAGCACTCAAGCTAAAGCTTAAATGCTGATGAGGGCGCCGCTCATTTATTAAAGTCTTGTTTTTACCATCCATGGTCCATGCTCCCTATCCCAGTATGCAAACTAGCGAATGTCGTAACTCATGTTCATCTTGCGCCCGCCGCGCTTCACGCCGATTTCGACGTGGTTCGCATTGGGTAAATCGTTCAGTAAACCCAGCGCCTTGCCCGGGTCGTTCACGGCTTCGCCGTTGAGCGCGACAATCACGTCGCCGTTCTTGATGCCCAGCTTGTCGAAGACGCTGCCGGGCACGATTTGCAGAATCTTGTAGCCGTCGGGCATGCCGTTCTCGAAGTTGGGAATCGCGCGCGCCTGCTGCAGCACCTCGTTTAAGTTGGCCATGCCGTCTTTGATTACTTTTTGATCCAGCGTGATGTGGGTGTCGTCGAGCTTGGTGATGCCGCCATCGCCGTGGCCGGCCGGACGCGAGGCTTCGACGCGAAGCGCGGGTTGGTCGTCGACGATTTCGACGAATTCCAGCCGATTGTTGGTCTTGTTGATGAACTCCACTCTGAGATGTTGGATTTTCGTGATCTCGATGCGGTCGTTCATCGTGTCGCCCACCCGCACCGGAAAAACCATGTTCTGCGACTTGTCCTCGATGGTGGCGATCGATTTTTTTTCGTCCCGCAACACGACGGTGCCAATCAGGTTCAGGGGCAGGTTGGTCTTCTGGGCCACGCCTTCGCCAATCTTGTCTTCGGGAATAACGTTCTTTGCGCTGAAAATATTGCGCTCCAGAATCGCGGCATATTCATTGGCTGAACGGCGTTTGTCTTCCGTCGCCCGGCGTACGATGGGCGCGGGAACCGGTGGCGCATCCGGAATCATGGAGTCGGTGAAAAGCGAAACCGTGTCCGCCAGAAAGTACGAGGCAAAGGCGGCCGCGCCCAGGCGCACGTACATGCCCGAGGCGCGGCCGCCCGTAAGCTTGCGCATGCGCTCGAAAAGCTCGTCGGGCTGGATCTTCTTCAGATCCTCCATGTTTTTCGGAAAATTTTCCTTCAGCTGCGTGGCCAGCGTTTTGGCCTGCGCGCGAAAATTCGTGCTGAGGTTTTTGAGCTTGTAGCCAGCCAGGGCCGTGTAGCGCTTGAACGCGTTGCCTTCGGGCGCCACGAATGGGGGTACGCTTTCCGTGCTGGCAGGGGCCGGGGCATCGGTGGCAACGGCACCGGGCTCCATTCCGGGTTCGTATTCCGGAGTAGGCGTGGCCTTGCGTTTGAACATGCCGCCAATGCGCGCGGCTCCCCCACGCAAGTTGTCGGCCAGCCCCGAGAAGAAATTTTTCTTCGGCGCCGCAATCAGGCTGTCATTGGGAGTCTCGACCGAAACCACGTTCGTGTTACTGGCATCGAGTGGAATTCCGGGATCGGTGGGACCATCGTCGACAAAGGTGTGGCTGGCCTGGGCCGAATCGGCCGGCAGGTCATCGAGATGGTGAGGCGGGTGCTCTAGGTTTGGATCCTTTTTCTTGAAAGGAAGTTTTTGCCGAAGCGCGGCCAGCTTCTCGGCGAGCTTCGCACCAGTGCCGGACAAATTTAGTTTTGTAAGAAGGTCTTTAATGGCCATGCTTATACACTACTAAGCAATCGCTTTGCCAATCGACATGCGGTGTGGCGCGAGCACGACGCGGTGCGTGAATTTAAGATAATTGAAGCGGTGCCGGACAATTTGTCAAAGTGCTTGGAATTTAGGCTTCAAGGCCTGCCAAATTGTCAGTGCGAAAAAGTGAGTTTCGGCTATTCCCGCTGCTGGTTTGGAACGCAGGAAACGATCTGAGTGGTCACGCCATTTTTCTGCGCAAAGCCATAGCAGACCACCCCGAACTTGGCATCGACAACTCGCACCAGGCAGTCAGACTGCAAATGTGTGTCGCCTTTGTCGCCACCGCACTGGTACTCAACGGTGACTGCTTTGCCGCCTGCTTTGGATTGTAAGAAAGTGTCCGAACCCGAAAATCCAGACGCCGTCTCGCTTGCAATCGTGCGCCCTTGAACGATGACTCGTGCGACCTGCTCTTCCCACATTGCGGTGCGCGTTCCCGATCCGGGCGGTTCGTCGATAGTTCTGGCTCTGGCTTCGCCAACCAAGCCGAAGAACAGCAGCAAGACAGATATTAGAAATACTCTGGTCATATACAGGTCCTCCGGCACTTTTCTGATTGAATTCAATGAAGTCATCGGAAGGATGCTCTCTATTCTTGAGTAAAACATTTTGAAAAGGAAGCGGTGTCAATTTTCTGGATATCTGGCTCAATCCTTGAACACCATCGATCGGGCGGCTGGGACGGCAATACTTGATATTATAGAGAATTTAGCTTGATGATACGCGGCACGCCGGTTGCTTTAGCCACCCCGGATGTTTCACGAAGGTGAAACACGGTGCGGTAAAACGATGGAATATCAGTTAGTTACAATGATGGCCGACTGTTTTAATCAACAAGGCACAGCTTTACATTTGAAAAAGGCTGTGCTAGATTCGCCAACCACTCGGTAAGTATTTGTACGGGTGAGATGCTTCTGGAAAGGAAGTCTTAATGATGTTCAAAGTTGGAGACAACGCCGTTTATCCTGCGCATGGGGTAACAGTCATCAAGAAAATCGACGAGCGCGACGTGGGGGGAAAGAAGAAGAAATTCTACGTCCTCCAGGTGCTCGACAACGAGATGATGATTATGGTTCCCACCGACAACTGTCAATCGGTAGGTTTGCGCCCGATCGTCGGCAAAAAGGAAATTTCGAATGTTTATAAAATCCTTCGCAGGAAGGACATCAAGGTCGACAACACGACCTGGAATCGCCGTTATCGCGAATACATGGAAAAAATTCGCACGGGTTCGGTGTACGAGATCGCCGAGGTTCTTCGCAACCTTTACGTTCTCAAGCACAATAAAGACCTGTCCTTCGGCGAACGCAAGATGCTCGACAC
>JACQAW010000420.1 GCA_016194725.1 Deltaproteobacteria bacterium | reverse complement strand
ATCGCGCCGAGCTCAAGCACGTTGCGCGCATTGCCATCGACTATTCGTGGATAAATCGACTCGGTCAGGCGCTGTACGAAGAAGTCGTCTTTTGCCAGCTGTGCTGAAATTGCTACTGGAGTGTCGTTGGCCAGAATGTCGTTCAAACGCAGGCGAAGGTCTTCGAGCGGCATGCCGTGAAAAGCATACTGGGATCGCCTTTGAGAATAGGAAAGCTCATCGCTCGAAAGCGCTCGCCGGGTTTCGGCCCAGAACGTGGTAGTCAGCGCCATGTGCGAAATGAAAGCTGCAGCCAGAATCAGTGGCAGCACGGCGGTGGCAAAAGGCCTGCGCATTCAGGGCCGGCCTTTTTGATAAAGGCAATAAGCCACGCGAGCCTCGGTCCACTGGGGTTCGCAGTATTTCGAAATCTCGGGGTCGCACCCCGATTCGCTGTCGCACAGGAAAATATCGCCGGTTACAGGTTGAACCTCGTACATGTCAAACTGCGGGCGCTCCATGAAAAAAGCGATATGGGGCACGGCCCGCCAATCTGAAACCATGAGTCGGGCCAGCGGATACTGTTTCGAAAGCGTGGCGGCCAGCTCGCGCTGGGTTTTCCAGCGTTCGGTGGGGCCCAGGGGGCCCAGTGCCGGCAACGTGCCATGGAAGATCGAGATGAGAAGCATGGCCGCCAGCATTGCTGCGGGTGCCGGCCAAAGTCTTCGGTGCTTCTCGAGCAGCTGTGCGGTCGCGACCGCGAAAAGCCAGCCCAGCAACGCGTAACCAATCCACAGATGCCGCATCCAGCCCCGACCCGCCAGAAACACGAACCAGAAATAGAAAACGCCCGTGCTGGCAGCCACCAGCCCATAGACGTTTTTTGAAAGCAGCTCGTCGAGCGGTGCTATCTTTGATTTTTTCAGCCAGACCAGGAATCCCGCTGCCATTGCAGTCAGAAAAATCACGACGCTCAGGCTGACGTGCGACACTTCCATCTGCGCCAGCTTTTGCAAAAGGGTAATTGCGATGACGCCGCTCTGTCCTGTTTGAAAGCCGCCGCCATGATGGAGCCAGTAAAAAAAACCGTGCCAGTCATCCAGGTAAACGTCCCAGCCCAGCACATAAAGCTGCCAGGCCTGCCAGCCCAGCGCGATACCGGCTGCGGCAAGCATTCCCAACAGCCCACCCACGCGCAGGGAGCGTTTTTGATAAGCGCGCGAAACAAGATACCCAAGCGGGCAAAGTACCGCCAGGACGGCAAGAGTTTTAGCGCCAACGGCCAGCGCGGCGCAAACCCAGGCCCAGCTCCGTAATTTCAAGCTGGTTTGCGCAGCCAGCACATTGGCCAGCAGCGCGAAAATGAATGCCGTGCCTTCGCCGAAAACATTGGCAATGAGATTGATGCTCGAGCCGTTGATGTCCGGGCGCCAAACCAGGCACAATGTCCAGAGCAGGAAAATCGCCGCCGCTGACAGCGCAGCCCGTGTGTTCAGGCCAATTAGTTTTCCCGCTGTGTAGAAAAGTGCCGACACCAGCCCGTAAACATAAAGTCGTGCCACCACGACGTTGACGCCGATAACATAGGCCAGCAGTCCCAGTGGCAACGATATCGTCGGACCGGTGGTGACCATCCAGCGCTTGCCCCAGCGGCCGTTGTAAACGACCTGCATGACGTGCTCGCTCGGAAAATGCGCGATGACGTCGAGCATATAGCCTTCGTCGTAGGTAATGCGCGCAACCCAGGCCCAACGCACGATGCCCACGAAAAGTAGCAGGGTCGTTGCTGCCAACGTCCGTTGAAATTTGGACATGCCGTACCAAAGCTGCCGGATCATTGAAATTATTGTAATATGGAGCAGGTCCATTCGCACCAGAAAGTGCGCGTGACCGCGACGATTCAGCCCGGAGTGTTCAAGCTTTAGCTTAAACACTCTCGGGAGCGCCGCTCATGGTTTCAAATGTCTGGAGCCTTGACGATCCCGAGCTCGTGACGCAACTTGACCGGGTGCCTGTACAAAACGATTTGCCCACACAGCTGCGCGCATTGGTAAAGCAGGCGGTTGCCTTGCTCGGTGACGTGATTCGGGACGAACTGGGGGTACCGGCTTATCGCCGCATCGAGTTCTTACGTCGCGAAATGGCCAAAACCCGTGGCCGTTCTGCGCGTGTGGCCCACGACAAGTTGCACCGCGCCTACGACGGGTTGCGCGCGCTGAATCCAAAGCAGCGCCTCGAGATCGCCCATTCGTTTGGCCTGATGCTCGAGGTCATGAATGCGTGCGAGAACGCCTATCGCACCTATAGGCTGGCGCAAAAGCCCCCTGAGAAATTCAAATCTCGTCCCGATGCGATTATCTACGTGCTGACAGCTCATCCCAGCGAGGCGCGTTCACCCGACAATATCCTGGTCTTCCATGCCATTCAGGAATCGCTTCAGGCAGCGCTTGCGGCGGGGTTCGACGGCGAGCGTGAAAGGCTGCGGCACCTGCTTGAAATCGTCTGGCGGCTTTCGGTGGCACGAAGAATGAAGCCCAGCGTTTCAGATGAGGCCGAGCATCTCTACTCGATACTGCTGCGGCCTGAAACCTTGAGCACGTTGCTGAACGCCTCGCGCGAGATAGCGCCGTTTTACGTTCGTACCTGGGTTGGCGGCGACAAAGATGGCCATCCGGGCGTGGACGAAAATGCCATGCTCGCCAGCATGCAGAAGGCGCGCGAGCAGATCGTGCATTTCGCGCAGGATCGCGTGTATGAAGTGGCGGCCGCGGCTTCGCTCGTGAAAGAGCATGCGCTGGTGCGGCGTTGCTCACGCATTCAGCGCGGGCTTGCGGCGTTGACCGGCATTCGCCCGGGCGACGGTGCCCGGGTCGTAAAGGTCCGTCACGAGGTGCGTCGCCTGGTAAAGGAATACGAACAGGCCATCGGCGCCCTTCACCCTGCGCTTTCACAGCTGATGCGCCTCTTGCACATGTTTCCGGGAATGGTTGTGCCGCTGGAGCTGCGGGAATCCTCTGACGTCATCATGCAAACAGCCGCAGGCAAACCCGCCGCCATCAAACGCATGCTGCAGCGGCTGGGCGCAATTGCGCGCGGCGGCTCACCGGGCTGGTATGCCCGCGGTTTTATTGTCAGCATGGCGGGCTCGGTGGAACACATACGGGCCGCGTGTCGGCTGGTCGATAAGGCGCTGCATGGGCTGAAGATTCCGGTTATTCCGCTTTTCGAGCAGCAGGCGGCGCTGGAACATGCCCCGCAAATCGTGGCGGGCATTCTTAAAAGCGCGCGGGTGCGGCGTGCGGTGCGCGCGCACTGGTCGGGCTATTTTGAAATCATGCTGGGCTACTCTGATTCGGCAAAAGAGATTGGCGTGCTGGCAAGCAGGCTGGCCATTGCCGAGGCCGTGCACAAGCTCGACCACCTTTGCCGGGCCAAACGCGTGCAGCCGCTTTTCTTTCATGGCTCGGGTGGCAGCGTCGATCGTGGCGGCGGCTCGGTGCAGGAGCAAACCGCGTGGTGGCCCAAGAGCGCTTTGCGAGTATATAAGGCAACGGTTCAAGGCGAGATGGTCGAACGTTCGTTTGCCAGCCCCGAAATCGCGCGACGCCAGCTTGAGCGCATCACCGAACTTTATGCACAGGGCGGTTCGCCCACGGTGCGCAGCCCGGCAGCGGTCGAGTACTTTGCCGCGCAGGTGCGTGGCCACTATGAGGCGAAAATCAGCGCGCCTCACTTTCTTGAGGTCGTGCAAAAGGCCACGGCTTATCGCTACCTGAGTGCCCTTAAAATCGGCTCACGCCCTTCAAAGCGCGGGGCGGTCACCGACGTGCGTGCCTTGCGCGCGATTCCGTGGGTGCTTTGCTGGACCCAGACGCGTGTTTTGTTTCCCACCTGGTGGGGCGTGGGAACAGCCTGGCGGCAGCTCAAGCCCGCGCAACGGGCCGCGCTTGGCCGCGCGTTCAAAACCGATCCGCTGTTTCGCTCGTTCGTCAAAGTGCTGGGCTTTACCCTGGCGAAGGTGGAGCTGCCGGTGTGGGGAATGTACCTAGAGCGCAGTGGGCTTGACGCCGGGCTTATCGCCCAAACCCGGCATGACTTTGAAAAAGAATACCGCGAGGCCGTTCGTTTTGTCCGTGCGCTTTCGGGCAGCCGCGATCTTCTGTGGTTCCGGCCATGGCTGGGAACCAGCATTCGCCTGCGTGCGCCTATGATTCATCCGCTAAATCTAATGCAAATCATCACGCTTGAAGAGCGCAACGCCGCGCTGACGCGCGAGACGGTCACCGGAATCGCCAGCGGCATGATGACCACGGGGTAACATCCGACAAAAATGTCGGATCAGGCCTTCATCGCGACATTTTTGTCGCATAAGTTTCAGGATCGAGCTGAAACTGCTCGACCTTGTAAGCCACTATTCTGGGCGTGCTGCCTAAAAGCCTGGCTGCCTTGGTCAGATTTCCACGCGCCGACTTGAGCGCATCGCTGACCAGGTCCTTTTCATAGGCGGTGACTGCATCTTTTAACGTGCCTTTAAAGCCAGTCGACGAGGCCTCGGCCGTCTGCAGCGTGGGGGGCAGGTGGTGCGCCTGCACGGCGCCAGCCTTTGCCAGCAGTACCGCTCGCTCGATGCAGTTTTCGAGTTCACGCACGTTGCCGGGCCAGTGGTACGACATCAGCATGTCGATGGCCGAAGTGGCAATGCGCTTGATGGGTTTGTGGTCGCGCTTGGCGAACTTTTCCAGGAAGAAATCGGTAAGCAGCGGAATATCGCTGCGCCGCTCGCGCAGTGAGGGCAGATAGATCGGAAAAACATTGAGCCGGTAATACAAGTCATGTCGGAAGCGGCCGCGCGTGACCATTTCGCCCAGGTCGCGGTTGGTGGCCGCAATGATGCGCACGTTCACGCGAATGGGCTTTTTGCCGCCCACCCGCTCGATCTCGCGCTCCTGAATCGCGCGCAGCAGCTTGCTCTGGGCAAGCTGGCTCAGCTCGCCAACCTCGTCCATAAAGAGCGTTCCGCCGTTGGCCAGCTCGAAGCGCCCGGGTTTTGTGTCAAAAGCCCCCGTAAACGAGCCTTTTTCGTGACCAAAAAGCTCGCTCTCGATCAAATTCTCGGGCAGCGCCGCGCAGTTGATCTTCACCATCGGCCCGTGGGCGCGCGCGCTGTGATAATGAATGGCGTTGGCCACCAGCTCCTT
>JACQAW010000419.1 GCA_016194725.1 Deltaproteobacteria bacterium | reverse complement strand
ATGTCCACTTCGGTCAGGCCCTTGGCCTTGAGCGACTCCTCATTTACAAAGGGGGTGCCCTTGAGATGCAGGGTGCCCATGGCCCACTCGATGATCGAGCCGGCTTCGGCTTCATTATATCCCAGGTTCTTGAGTGCCGCCGGGATGCTCTGGTTGACGATCTTGAAGTAACCGCCACCTGCGAGCTTCTTGAACTTCACCAGCGAGAAGTCAGGCTCGATGCCCGTCGTATCGCAGTCCATGAGCAGGCCAATCGTGCCGGTCGGAGCAAGCACGGTGGCCTGCGCGTTGCGGTAGCCGTACTTTTCGCCGAGTGCCACGGTGTTGTCCCACTCTTCGCGGGCAGCCTTGAGCATTTCGGCCGGAACGTGTTTCTTCGAGATCGCGTCGACCGCCTTGCGATGCTTGCGCATCACGCGCAACATCGAGGACTGGTTTTTCGCATAACCCGGAAACGGACCGCGTTCGCGGGCGATTTCGGCAGACGTTGCGTAACCAGCGCCGGTCATGATGGCCGTCAGGGCTCCGCACCAGGCGCGGCCTTCGGGGCTGTCATAGGGAATGCCTTTGACCATGAGCAGAGTGCCCAGGTTGGCAAAGCCCAGACCCAGAGGACGGTAGTCGTGGCTGTTCTTGGCGATTTTTTCCGTCGGGTAGCTCGAGTAGTCGACCAGGATTTCCTGAGCGAGCGTCGAGATGCGGCAAGCATGGCGATAGCCTTCGATGTCAAAGGAGCCGTCTTCTTTCAGCATCTTCATCAAGTTCACGCTGGCCAGGTTGCAAGCCGTGTCGTCGAGGAACATGTATTCGCTGCAAGGGTTCGAGCCGTTGATGCGATCGGTGTTTGCAGCCGTGTGCCAGTCGTTGATGGTCGTGTCGAACTGGACGCCCGGATCAGCACAAGCCCATGCGGCGAAGTTGATCTGGTTCCACAGATCGCGCGCCTTGTAGGTCTTGTACACTTCGCCCGTCGTGCGGAAGGTGGTCTGCCAGTCTTTGTCTTTAACGACAGCTTCCATGAACTCGTCGTTGATGCGAATCGAGTTGTTGGAATTCTGGCCACCCACGGTGCGGTAGGCATCGCCGTTGAAGTCATTGGAGTAGCCGGCATCAATAAGAGCCGCGACTTTCCTTTCTTCACGAACCTTCCAGTTGATGAAGGTTTCGATTTCAGGATGGTCGATGTCGAGCACCACCATCTTGGCCGCGCGGCGGGTCGTGCCGCCTGACTTGGTTGCGCCAGCACCGCGGTCGAGCACTTCGAGAAAGCTCATCAGGCCGCTTGAAAGGCCGCCGCCCGAAAGTTTTTCCATCTCGCCGCGAATCTTCGAGAAGTTCGTGCCTGAGCCTGAGCCGTATTTGAAGATACGAGCCTCGTTCTTGGCCAGGTCGAAAATCGCCATGAGGTCGTCGCTGACCGACTGAATGAAACAAGCGCTGCACTGGGGGTGTTCGTACGCGTTCGCGGTCTCTTCAATCTTGTCGGTGGACGGGTTCCAGTAAAAGTTACCGCCGCTGCCTTCGATGCCGTATTCCGCGTAAAGACCACAGTTGAACCAAACGGGGGAGTTAAAGGCCAACTTTTGGGTTACGAGCAGATGCGACAATTCCATTTCGAAGGTTTCGGCATCGGCTGCGGATTTGAAATAACGGCCAAACTTTTCGCCTTCGACGCGAATCGTGTGGGCCACGCGCTTGACGAGCTGTTTGACACTGACTTCACGGCCGGTTACCGGAACGCCGGCTTTGCGGAAGTACTTGCTTACCGCGATGTCGGTAGCCAGCTGGCTCCAAAATTCGGGAACTTCGGCATTGTCCATCTGGAACACGACGCTGCCGTCGGGGTTCGAGATGACCGTCTTGCGCTTGTCCCATTTGATCTCGTTAAAAGGATGCACGCTTGCCTGCGTGAAGAAGCGATCGATCGAAAGACCCCGCGTCTTCTTGATACCCAGATCCAAAGGTATCTTGCCCGCACCTTTCTTCTTGAGTGATTTTGCTTCCTTGGCTTTATCCACGCCCTGATCCAACTGTGTTTGCATTTCCTGTTCCCCCTCCGTGATTTTTGCGAACCCAAATTCCTAGCCCATGACAAACGACTGCACACGCCGCAGTGCGCTTTTATGTGCCGCAGCACCCTTGATTCCCAGACTAATGTTTTTCGTTGTTTTGCGTCAATAACGACGCGACCAGTCAGCGAGGCCTTTTGAGGCAACCCGGGAAATACGTTGGGCAACCCCGTCCTTGGCAATACTCCAGCTGGTCTTGAACCCAGGTTAAACCTGTCTTGTGGTGTGGGCAAGGAAAAACACTATATATAGTACGTAATAAAATTTGGACCACTATATATGGGGTGTCTTGTTTTTTTAAAATTCCTATGAGACCCGCTAAAAATAAGCCTGCTTTGGCCGGGTTAGCGATATTTGCGAGAGATTTGTCAGGTTTGCGTTTTGATTGAGTCGGCAGAAATTGCCCGAATCAGGCCACTGGCTTGTCGAATCCACAAGCGTCCTTGTTACGGTAAAGTAAGAGAATGAACCGCTCGAAAGCCGAGCAGCGGATTGAGACGATCTGCGAACTTCTGTAGCACGGCTCTCACGTTGAAGCACCTATCCGTGTCCTGCATCGATATGTGCGCGGTACGCGCCACTCGGCCACAGATGATGAAATCGTGGAGTACGCGGCCGCGCTCGACGATTTGGGTGCGAGCCATGAGGCTATCGCGCTGGTTTCGCGCCTGGATATCGATAATCACCCCGGTGCGATGCTTCACCTGGGCTACGCCTATACGAGTATCGGCGAATTCGATGATGCGGTCGTGGTATTGGAGCGTCTTCTTCGACATCCGAAGTTGCCCGATTTCGGCCAGCTGAGTGCCCGGACCGCGCTTGCGGATGCGTTGATCCGAGGCCCGGGTGATCATGAGCGCGCGCACAAACTGCTCGGTCACGTGCTTGCGAATTCGTCACCTTCGAAAAATCGCGTGATGCATATGAGATCCTAGGTGGCGCACCTACGGCATCTGACACGCCTCAGGCGAAGGCGTTAGTTGCCAGCACGAAAACACCGGCGAATTCCGGCTCAAGAAACACTGGCGTCACTGCCCAGTAAGGCCGGTGAAGCGGTTCAGGTTCTGAAATAAAAACGCCTTCGACGAACCTCGTCGAAGGCGTTTTTTCATTCTAAAAAGCGTGGGTCGCGTTCAGCGTTTCTTTGCCTGCAGCCACAGCTCGCAGAAGCCGCGGTAGTTGTCGGCAATCTGTCCGATCGCCTTTTCGCGCGAAATCTTGCCGTCCTTGTGCGCCTTCAGCGCGTCCCAGAAAACAGTGCGGCCTACTGCAAAGCCGATCACGCCCGGGGTTTTTGCGGCAACGCTGAGCCAGGCGCGAACCTTTTCGGCGTTTTCTCCGCGTCCCAGCACGATGACTCCGACGTATTCGCGGCCACCGACGTGAGCCTGATTCGCGACAGCCTTGCTGTCTTCTGCCGTTTCAATGCCTTCGAGCTTCCACAGGTCCGGTTCCACGCCAAAGCGCTGAATCTGGTCCATCGCCTGGCACATCAGCTTCGGACGCATGCTCGAATCATAGGTGGCCACGCTGCCGTTGGCCTTCTTGAGCTGCGCTTCGGTGGCCGGCACGAGCAGCTCGAACATGAACTTGTGGTGCGTGCGATGGCAGAAGTCGCTCAGGCGTTTCAGGCGCGCCAGCTGACGATGGTTCATGCCTTCATCGGCTTCGGGATTATACCGGACAAGAACTTTCACGAAGGTTGGGTCGAAGTCCTTGATGTGATCTTCGAACTGATGGCCGTATTCGAAATCGAACTCGTCCTGTCCCGACTTTTCCGCGGGCATGGACAGCGAAATGCCGTTCTTCATGGCATCTGCGGCAATTTCTTTTCCGAACTGCTCATCGACAAGAATTCCGGCCTTGTCGGCCGGTACGCCGTCGGCTAGGGCTTTTTTGAAGCCGTCGTAGATGATTTTTTTGTAGGAGGCGATATTTTTGGTCTCTTCCCCGGTGGGTTCGCGATCCTTCACTCCAAAGAGTTTGGCCTGGAATGAGCCGCGGTGGTCGAACGGAAGAATAAACAAATCCTTGGTGTACCCAAGATCGCGCATTTTAGAACCTCCTGATATTTAGTTTAGCAAAAACTAATGGGTATGGGGCCCCAGGGCAAGCACATTGTAACTCGTTGTATATGAGGTGTTGCTCGGCGTTAACTGGTGCCTGACTCAATCGGAATGATATTGGGATTGACTATCTCGGAGATTCGGCATTTTGTAGAGCACGCGTATGAGTGGACTCAGGTTGGGGGACTTGATTCTGGATTCCAGGAGACTGGCCTATATTCCGTCGCTTCGAGCGGTCGTGTGTGCGGGTTTGCCCGAAGCACTGCAAGTAGGCATAGCCGGTGGACTGCGTGGAGTGCTCGAACGTGTCGATGGGGCGCTTGCAGAGTACAATCCGGAATTTCTTGTTGTTCTGGGCTCCATGAACTCTGCCTCGCCAACGGCACTGGGTTCGGCTTTCGCGGGAATGTCCCGGCGCTGGGGCAAACACGCCAAGCTGATGTTCGTGGCCACGACGCCCGACCCCGACGCTCGGGCGACTGCCGAGGCGCTGGGCGGTGAGGTGCACCACGAGCTGGTCTGGGGCCATTACCGTTTTGTCGAAGCTGAAGACCTGGGCAATCTGGAGGTTCAGCTTCTTACGATTTCAGGCAGCCCGCATTATGCCGTTAAAGTGGGGAATCGGCCTTTTGGCGGCATGAAGCTGCCGGTTTTTCTGAAAGGCCTAGGTCGCCTGACTTTGCCGTCGATGGCCCCGAACGCTTCGCTCAGCTCGGTATTTCAACCGGCGCTGGACCGCTTCGACATTTTTGCCGTAGGCCATCAGCGCGTTCTGCCCCTGGGAAAAGTGCGGGACATCAAGCCGCTCAAAGGAATTGCACGTGGCCTTCCCATTTCGAAGGCCACTCTCGGCGCGCGACGGCGAGCTCCAAAAGCGCCTTTGGCGGATTGACCGAGGGTTGCACCTCCCAGCCGGCCCAGTCGGCGATTGCGATTT
>JACQAW010000400.1 GCA_016194725.1 Deltaproteobacteria bacterium | reverse complement strand
TTCCAGGTCCGCCACGTCGGGCAGAAGGTCATCCGGAATGTCTTCGTCTCTGCTGTTTGGATTAGAAATAACCAGCTCCCCGCGAATTCACTGGTGGATTTACCTTTCACCCACCTCTAATAGCTGCTTATCGTCTCTTCCCGGGGCTTACTTAATCAACCTTTGCAAATTCACTTATTTCGTTTAAGTTCAGCGGCCTATGTCAAAAACCACGATAGTCCCGGTCGCCAATGACGACAAAAAAGGCGTCAAAAAATTCATCGATCTGCCCTGGAAGATCTATAACGCCACCGAGCATCCCCAGTGGGTTCCACCCCTGCGCGTAACCGTCAAGGAAGCGATCGACACCAAGCACAACCCTTTCTATAAACGCTGCGAAATTCAGCTCTACCTTGCCGAAAAAGATGGCAAGCCCGTGGGCCGCATCGCCGCGATTGAAAACCGCGCGCACAACGAGTTTCACGGTGATAAAACGGGCTTTTATGGCTTCTTCGAATGCACCAACGACGAAGAGGTCGCGACGGCGCTTTTCACGGTGGCCGCCGACTGGCTCAAGAAGCGCGGCCTGACATCGATGCAAGGCCCCATGAATCCCTCGACCAATCACGAGTGCGGCCTGCTGGTTCGCGGTCAGAGCCAGCATCCAACCTTAATGACGACATGGAATCCCGACTACTACGTCAATCTGCACGAGAAGGCCGACCTCAAAGGCATTAAAGACCTCGTGGCCTATTTCCTGCCCACCGAAAAAATCACGGCGCTGCCTGAAAAGGTCGTGAAGTACGCCGAACGAATCCAGAAACAGTCGCGCATCACGTTCCGCGACTTCGACACGAAAAATTTCGAGCGCGACGTCGAAATCTGCTTCGACATTTACAACTCGGCCTGGGAAAAGAACTGGGGCTTTGAAAACCGTTCGCATCATCACCTTGGGCGTGAAGCCTGAGTTTCGCGGCAGCGGAATTTTCGCGCTCTTCACGTACGAGTCTTTTCTGCGTGCCAAGAAAGCCAAGCTGGTCGGTGGCGAGGCGTCGTGGATTCTCGAAGACAACGACGCGATGAACAAGCCGTGGCGCGATATGGGCGCCCCGCTGTATCGCCGCTGGCGCATCTACGAACGGACGCTCTGAGGGTTCAATGAAAACTTCCGCCACCTTGATCTGCCTGGCGCTTCTGGGGCTTTGCGGCTGCAGCTCTGCGGCTAAAACGCGGCACGACGCAAACATCGAAACGGCGGCGGCCGACGACCTGCCTATTATCGATGCGCACACGCACACCGAGTTCACGGGCCACCCCGAGCCGGTAACCGGAATACCCATGACCGAAGAAGAGTATTTCAAAGAGCTCAAGGAAGCGCACGCCATTGGCGCGGTCGCTCACACCCACCAGGGCCAGGGCGATTACTTCGATCTGCGTTCGCGTGGCATCATGCATTGCGCGGGCGTAACGACACGACCAAACTTCAACGACATCGAGCAGGGGCTGAAAACGGGCCAGTATGGCTGCATCAAAGTATATCTGGGCTACGAGCATCAGCCGGCAAACGATCTGCATTATCAGCCGCTCTACAAGCTGGCCGAAAAGTACGACATTCCGGTGGTCTTTCACACGGGCGACACCTACTCCACCAAAGCCAAGCTGAAGTACGCCGACCCGCTCACGATCGACGAAGTCGCGGTGGATCACCCCAAGGTTCGCTTTGTCATCGCCCATTGCGGCAACCCATGGATCGAATCGGCGGCCGAAGTCGCCTACAAGAACCCGAACGTCTGGCTCGACGGATCGGCGTTTTTGATTGGCAACGTGGACAAACAGCCGCCCGAGAAGGTCGAGGAATACCTCGTAAAACCCGTGCGCTGGATCTTCGGCTACATCGAAGACCCCACCAAGCTCATGTTCGGCTCGGACTGGCCGCTCAACAATATCGCGGCGTATGCTCGCGCCTTTAAACGCGCAATTCCCAAAGAACATTGGAAAGCGGTATTCCGCGATAACGCGATTCGCGTTTTCAAACTCAAGCCCGCGCCGGGCCCGTTGCAATGACTACCTGGTTCGCGCTGACGCTGCTGGCGCCGGTTTATTCCGGCGATTCCGACTGCAAACAGGCGATAGCCAAGGCCTCAAATGAAGTACACCTGGTAAAACGCGCGGTCTGCGCCCCGATTGACCCTGCCTGCGCCGAGCTTGCCGGCACGGCGCGATCCATCGGTGACATTCAAAAATCCGCGATCGATCGCGCGGTAGCCTCGGGTCAGAATCGCTGCTCGACCTATGATGAGCTGCTTAAAGGTGGCAAGACGCCGGAAGCGGCCTGGACCGCGGCGATGCATGGCTGTTCGCCGAGCATCGACAAGATTCCGCCTGCTTACTTTCCCTGCATTCTCGAGTTGGATAAAAAGGCGCTCAAACCCACGAGCCCGGCCGAGACGCCAGGTTTTATTCCGCCAATGCGCAGCCATAAAGCTGCCGATGAAAAGATGAAGTAAAACCGCCTGGGAATTTATTCGCAGGCGCAGTTGGCGCTGAAGGTGCCGTCGCAGCATTTCACCTTGCCGCCGCCACAGCCACATGCGCCGCCATTGCTTCCACAGCAGCCATGACGTTCAGCGGCTCCGGGTGAATCCAGGATATTGCCGGGCGTGGCATTCGGCTCCCCACCCGACGAGATCTTGCGCTCACCACTGGCACATGAGGTGGCCAGCGCAGCAAGAACGAGTGCAATGGTCTTGTATGTTAAAAGTCGAGAGTTCACACAGACTACTCGGCAGCCTCTCAGAAAAACCTGAATTTCCGGCATTTTCTGCCGCAAATTTTATTTGGTGGCTTTGGCGCGATAGGGGCAAAAACCCGAGCGCGGCCCGATTTTCGGAAAATTGCGACAGGTATCCGGACGCTTCTCGTACACCGTGCATCTGCGCGTGACCGGGCTCAGATAGATGCAGTCGCGGCCAGAAACCTGCTCGAGCGTGAACATCTGGTCTCTGGGGTCGTAAGACTGAATGATCTTTCGCTTGAACAGCCGCTCCGCCACGTCTTCGAGCGACCAGTCGACCTCGTCGGCTGTGGCCAGCCCCAGCCGCACCAGATCGCTGCCGCGGGCTTC